>JAFVET010000212.1 GCA_017475875.1 Candidatus Methanomethylophilaceae archaeon | reverse complement strand
TGGTGGATGCGGTGATGGAGTATGCGGACGCACCCGCCATGCTCATGGCCAAACACGGCGCCATCACACAGGGCCGTACCCTGGAGGAGGCCTACAACCGCATGGAGGAACTGGAGTTCCAGGCCCACCTGCAGCTGCTTACCGGCGACGCGGGGGACCTGCCTCCCGAGGAGATCCGCAGACTCGAGGGGATGAGGCGATGACCGTCCTTGTCACCAAATGGTTCGGCTGCTTCCTCATAGACGAACGCAGCGGAAGAATCCTCGACAAAAGGCTGATGCCCCACGACGTGAAGGCCGTCTCCGAAAAACTGGCCCACATGCAGAGGGGAGGCATCCTCGACGAGGAGAAGGAACTCGCCGCATCGGCGGGACCGAGGCTTTCGGTGGGGGAGAGGAGACAGTCCCCGCTCGGAAAACCGGAGAGGTTCGATTCGTCGTTCCTCAAGGCCTCCAAATTCGGGTTCGACGACGCGTTCATGCACGAGGCGATGGTGGGCTTGGCGCGCCTGCGCTCGTCCGAACCGATACCTCGCGACAGGAACCTGGTACAGGCGATACGCAGCCTCGACGACCAGATAGCGACGATCAACCTGTACGACGAAAGGCTCCACGAATGGTACGGGATGCACTTCCCGGAACTGGCGGACATGGTTCACGACCGTCGCTACGCCGACCTCGTGGCGATGTACGGGGACCGCGATTCGGTGCTCGGAGAGCTGGGAGCGGACATCTCCTCCATAGGTGCGGACCTGGAGGACGAGGACCTCCGCGCGATACAGGACCTTGCCGACACCCTGTGCCGCCTCTACGACGACAAGGAACGGACCGAATCGTACATCGAAGGAATAGTATCCGAGACCTGTCCCAACATGTGCGCCATCCTCACCGCCCCGCTCGCGGCGCGTCTGATATCGTTGGCCGGAGGCCTCGAGAGGCTCGCCTCGCTCCCCTCGTCAACCGTACAGCTTCTGGGAGCCGAGAAGGCCATGTTCCGCCAGCTGCGCTCCGGAAAGAAAGGACCGAAGCACGGGGTACTGTACCAGCACCCGGAGGTCCACCGTGCACCGTACTGGCAGAGGGGCAACATCGCACGCGCACTAGCCGGGAAGGTGCTGATCGCGGCCAAGATAGACCAGTACCACGGTGAATTCCGCGGTGACAAGCTCAACGAGGAGTTCATGGCCCGCGTCGAGGACATCAAACGCCGTTATCCCGAAGCACCGGCCAAACCGAAACGCGACGACTCGCGCAGACCGAAGAGGAAGGGGAAGGGACCAGTCAACAGGAAGAAGCGCGCCTGAGGTACAGTTCGGGATAGGCGAAGAAACACCAGACCATGATGAGTGCGGCCCCGATGGCTGCACCCACAGGGGGTATCACCACGGCTGGTGCTACGAACAGAACCGCGGCGACCGCCATCCCGAGCATATATGATTTGGAACGGTCGCGGAAGCCTCTTCCGAGGGGCACATCGCGACCGTACCTGTGGTCTAGTTCGCGCGATACGGTGATCCCAACCACGAACCCGGTCCGAATGAGAAGGTCGTCCACATCCATGCGCCCGACCAGCGACATCGCAGACATTCCCGCCACCGAACAGACGAGGAACGCCAACGTGACGCCGTGGAACCACACCTCGCCCCTCTCCGAAAGGCGCATACCATACCAGCAACAGAGCGAGACGGCCAGACCTGTGGCCGCCCCTCCGAGGACGTCGACGTAAGTGTGGCAGCATAGCACCAGACGGGAGACCGCGACCACCGTCGAGACGCATACGAGAACGGTCAAGAACGCTTTGTCACGTGAAATCAGCCCGGCTGGTACCAGCGACGAGAAGACCATTGCGGTATGTCCGCTCGGGAACGAGTACCCCGATTGGTGGACACCCTCGACCATATCGATACGGGGATCCAACTCCCACGGCCTCGGTTCGGCCACCGCACCTTTGATGGTCTCCGCGGCGACCGATGCGAACGTCAGACCCATCGCGATCAGGAATCCATCCCTGTGGCCCTTGTACCAGAACAAGGCGACCGCGACCATGAACGGCAGCACCAGATAGATCGCTCTGGAGGAGAACAGGATCGCGACGGTCTCGATGAGAGGAACGTTGCAGCGCAGCTCTTGGAACCAGAGGAGGTAGTCTAATGCAGCCAAGGGTCGGAATATCGCCAACGGATATTTCGTACTTTGTCGGTGATATGTCCGAACCGAACGGACGTCCGTTTTCGGAGACCGACAATATTGATTAACCTAATCAACATAGCCGGGACCATGCGGAAATGCCATTTCACCGAATCCACCGACTATTCCATAGGTACCATCTTCCTCATGGACGAGAAGCCGGTGTCGCGCTCGGACCTGTCGTTCAAACCCATGCCCGGAATGACTTGGAACTACGAAATGGAACGCGAATTCACCGAAGACGAGATGTGGAACCTGGGTTGGGGACACAAGTCCAGGTCCATCTACGAGAAATGGGACACGTTCATGGAGGACGGGAAACTGTACATCTGCATGAGTCCTGCCGGGAACTGCATCTACATCGTCTCGTTCGGCGAGAACGGGAAGCACGAGGTGACCGTGAACGGGGAACGCACCAGCAGTTTCAGCGTCTCCAGAAGGTACGACATCGAGACCGTGGAAGCCGTCATCAACCAGCTCCTCCGCCCCGTCCGCGTCCCGGCTTCCCTGGTGCCGGAGGATGTGACGGGCAACCTGTCCCTGATGAGCGACGAAGAGATGCAGAAAGACACCAAATTCGAGTGGACGGCCGGCGATTTCGGAAGGGGCTTCGAGATCAGGCGCCTCAGGAAAGAGGAGTGAGAGTCACATGAGGATGACCTTCGTCGTCACCGGCCTGACCTGCCAGGAATGCGGTGACAAACTCGAATCCCACATCCAGAGGATGGAAGGCGTCGAGGCGGCCGCTCTCCTCGCCAACGGGAAGTTCATCATCGAATGCGACGAATCCGTTGCCGAAACGGTTGCTGACGAGGTCCTGAAATCGGCACCAAAAGCCCAAGGCGATGTGAGGGCGAGACGCATCTCCTGATCGAAACAGGTGTGAAAAGGCAAACAAACTGACCATT
>JAFVET010000211.1 GCA_017475875.1 Candidatus Methanomethylophilaceae archaeon | reverse complement strand
GTCCGCTGAACATCCTAGAGACAGCGACCCTGAGGGTCTGGTATCCGTTGAGGTTCTCGTAGTCCTCCCTGGTGTATTCGGTGCAGCGTTTCAGGTCCTCGGCGAAGGCGTCGTCCATCTGTTTTCCGATATCCTTCGACAGGATGACGGCGTTGGTCTCGAAGTTCAGGACCATGGACCTGTCATCGAAGTTCGCCGAGCCGACTGAGCACAGCTCGCCGTCGACGACCATCGTCTTGGAGTGGACGAAACCGTCGTTGTACATGTACACCTTCACCCCGTTGCCCATGACCTGGTAGGCGCAGCTGATGTTGCACCAGTAGACGAACATGTGGTCCGGCTTGTCGGGGATTATGACCTTGACGTCGACCCCGTTGGCCGCCGCGGTCGAAAGGGCGTCCTGAAGCGAGTCGTTTGGTATGAAGTACGGGGAGTGGAGGTACACGGACTTCTTGGCGCTCCTGATGAGCTCCAGGTACTCCATCCTGACCGGGTTGAAGTCGGCCACGTCGGGCCCACCGGAAACGGTCAGGACCTTCGCGTCGCCGGATGAGGGATACTCGGTGGCTCCGTAGTAGTCCTGCATCCTGTCCTTGGGGCACATCTCCTTGCCGGTGGCATATTCCCAGTCCATCTGGAACCTCACCTGCAGTGGCTTGACGGCGTCCCCGGAGATCCTTACCGCGGTGTCCCTCCAGTGTCCGAGGGGACCCTTGCCCAGATATTCGTCGCCGATGTTGAACCCGCCGCAGTAGGCGACCTTTCCGTCTACGACTCCGATCTTCCTGTGGTTGCGGTTGTTCTTCTTGGGGCTGAGGATGAGCCAGAGCACCTTGTGGAACACGGCGAACTCACCGCCGGCGGCCTGGAACCTCTTTATGGCCTTTTTGGGTCCCTTCCCGACACCGAAATCGTCGGTCAGCAGCTTGACCTCGACACCTTCTTCGACCTTCTGTGTGAGGATGTCCATGAGCTCGTTGCCGAGCTCGTCGTCCCTGATGATGTAGTATTCGAGGTGGATGTACTTCTTCGCGTTCCTGAGGTCGTCGTAGAGGGCTTTGAACTTGTCGTCCCCCAACGTGTACAGCCTGACATCGTTGTTATCGGAGTATCCGAGCCCTCCGACGTTCAGCATCGCCTGCGCGGTGCGGCGGTACGTAGGGTCCGGTTCGGCAGCTACGAGATCTCTGTTCTTGGCGAACATCTCCTCGACCTCCCCGTCCTTCAACCCTTTACGCTTGTACTTGTGGTCCGAATAGAACGTCTGTCCGATGACTATGTAGATCACGAATCCGACCATTGGGAGGCAGATCATCACAAGCGCCCAGAGTAGGATCTTGGACGGGTTGTTCCTCTCCGAGAAGAAGAGGATCAGCAGGAAGATCAGGTCAGCCTCGATGACGAGCTGCATGAGCCAGTCTATCAACAGCCCACCCCCATCTCTTTCCTTACCTCGAAATCGGTGATGAACGCAAGCATGAAGAATGCGATCAGGAGATGCGAAATGTTCTTCGCGTAATCCCAGTAGTTTTCCGCAGGCAGCAGGGCGCAAACGGCCATGACGGCGAAAGCCACCAGCAGTATGCCCCAGGCGACCTTCTTCGCCGGTCCTTTCTTGCCGTTGGCGACGACGGCCGATATCGAGAGTATGACGGCTCCGGCCACGATTGTGGCGACGGCGATGACGAGTCCGTTCTCGGGCTGGTCCGTGAACAGGTATTCGGCCAGGGCCCACAGCACTCCGCCCGCCGTCGTGCATAACCCGACGGTCATGAGGTATTTGCGGACCACTTCTACCCTGGTCATCTTCCTGGACATGACGTCATGTGCGTTTTTGGCGTAGATGACGGCGTACAACAGGCTTCCGACGCCTATTGTCAGGCAGTACATGCTTCTGTCGGTGACATAGTCCGGGATATTCACTTGATCGATGGACGCCATTCCCGCGAACATAACCGCCGCGTCGAACAGCATCAAGACCACCACTATCCAGAATACCAGCCCTATGGACCGAGTATCTTGTAAGAACATCATGTTCCTCACTGGACGGAAGTAACCGTTCGCAGTATTAAACGGGGAGGCAGATTCCATGTTGGCGAACGGCCCCTGCAGGCCGGCGTCCGTCTGGAAACCCTTATCGTACGGGCCGATATGGGACTATGGGATCACATGGCTAAGAAGGTACTGATACTGTCTGGAAGTCCTCGCAAGAACGGCAACTCAGACATCCTCTGCGACAGGTTCGCACAGGGTGCCAGGGAAGCCGGGAACGACGTCGAGATGATCCGCGTCTCGGAGAAGAAGATCGGATACTGCAAGGCGTGTTACTACTGCCAGAACTCCGGAGGGAAGTGCGCTATAAAGGACGACATGGGTGAGATCCTTCAGAAGATGATCGACGCCGACGTCATCGTCCTTGCGAGTCCGGTGTACTTCTATTCCATCGACGCGCAGCTCAAGACCCTCATCGACCGTACGGTCGCAAGGTGGCTGGAGGTCAAGGACAAGGAGTTCTACTACATCGCCACCTGTGCGGAGGAACCGAAGGAATCCGTGGAGACCACGCTGGCATGTTTCCGCGGTTACGCCGACTGCGTCGAGGGAGCGAAGGAGAAAGGCGTGGTCTACGCCACCGGGGTCTATGACAAGGGCGAGGTCGAAGCAACGCCGGCATACGACGAGGCGTACCGTATGGGCCTCTCGGTCAGCTGATCCCGGGGATCGCGAATCCTGGCTGGGCGGATCGACCGGTGGATACGGGCCATATGGTCCGTGTCGTCCCGTGCATCCGTTCGGGTGTTTTCATAAACGATTTCGTTAAAAGTGGACTCTTGCTTCTTAATTTGAAACATAAGAGGCAAGAGGCCATGAACCACATTGGTGTCGATGTACATAAGTCTATTTGTACGGCAGTCGTCATGAACGACGATGAGAAGGTCATCGACCAGACCATCGATTTCGGAACCAACGATGAAGGGTGCCCCTTCATCGTCGACCGTTATTCCCCGGAGGATTCGTACATCCTCTTCGAGAACCTGACCACCGCCCACAGGGTGTACCATTTCTTCAAGGACAGGGGGGTACCGTGTGGAGGGTCCCCATACTGGACACGGATGTTTGACGGAGATCTCCAATACCGATTTCAAGACGGATCTCGAGGATGTCACCAAGCTGGCCAGGATGTGCAAGGATCATTTCACCGGTCGCAGAAAATACGCTATCGCCCACTTCCCTTTCCAGCACCATAACCATGGAAGAACGTTTCAACGACGACCACTTCCGCGTCCGTATGGTAGACGAGGTGCCCGCGAAGGAGCTGTTGACGAAATCCAACCTTCCTTTCTGCGACTACGTGGTCAACCCCTATCTCGGATGTCCGCACGCCTGCGCGTACTGCTACGCCAGCTTCATGAAGAGGTTCACCGGGTGCCAGGGTGAATGGGGTTCGTTCGCCTACCTCAAGGTTTCCGAGAGGGATATCGACGTTTCGAAGTTGGAGGGAAGGTCGGTTTTCCCATCTTCCGTGACCGATCCTTACAACCCCTTGGAGAAGGAATGTAGGGCGACCCGGAGGGTTCTGGAGAGGATCGCGGATGTGGATTGTAAAATCTACATCTCCACCAAATCCCCGTTGGTCACGAGGGACATCGACCTGTTGAAACGCTGCCGGGACGTGGTGGTCGCCATTTCACTCAACACCCTCGACGACGGTTTCCGCAGGGACATGGACCGTGCCGGAAGCGTCGGGAAGAGGTTAGACGCGATGAGGGAGCTTCATTCCAACGGGATATACACGGTGTTATTCGTGTCCCCCTGGTTCCCAGGACTGACCGATTTCAGGGAACTGGTGGATGCAACCCGGGATTTCACCGACGAATACTGGTTCGAGAACCTGAACCTTAGAGGGGATTACAAGGAACGGATCCTGTCGTACATCGACGACAGGCACCCGGAACTGTCCGACCTGTATGCGAGGATCTACCGCAAGGGGAACGGATCATTCTGGGACGAGGCGGAGAGGGAGTTCACCGGTTACTGTCAATCGGAGGGGATCAGGTTCGTGAACGCGTTCCACCACTCCAAACTGGTTGCGGAGAAGAGACGCGGAGCGAAGCCCAACCGATGCTGAGTCGGACTGTGACGCAAATGAACAAGAGCCGATTCGCGTCGGAATGGGACGGGTGTGTCTATTCGAATTTGGACGAGACATCCATTTTTTCTGGCAACCATTTTGTATATCATATACGGTACTGAACAATGTGTCCGACGATTACGTCATCCAGGCCG
>JAFVET010000210.1 GCA_017475875.1 Candidatus Methanomethylophilaceae archaeon | reverse complement strand
GTGTGGTGTCGCACGGAGCAGGTCCCGGAGACGCTGTGGTTCGCAGACGAGGCGCTGGACAGACTCCCGTCCTGAGTAACTGAAACGGAGGTGAAAGCCTCGATGAAGAAGTTCCAGGACAGGGAGCTCATGGTTCAATTGGTCTCCCTAGTCCTGGCAGTGGTTCAGCTCTTAGTTGAACCACTAAGGTCTGTCGGTTAACGACGGACCAGGGTCCTCCCTCGGGAGGGCCCGAACTCTGTCGCTCGCCGTGTGGAAGGTGCTTGTCTACAGATATATAATCTATCCTCGGTGTACCAACTACAAAGTTCATGCGGTCGTTCCCTTGCGGGACGGCCATACCAGTCATAGGTGTCAACTCACTGATATCCAATGACGGAACACTACCCACGAATCCGATGAGTCGGCCGGTCACGTTCGGACAGGGTATTTCCATCCCCCATAGCACGTTATATAGCGAATCCGCATTCGCTCAGGTATGGCAGTGAGGCAGTCGATATACGGCCGCGTTTCAAAAGTTGAAGGACACGTGTCCCGCGACGACCAGTCGGTCACCCGCAGGCTCATGGAGGACCAGACGGCGACGGTCGTTTTCGAGGACCTCGACGGAGGGAAGGCGGTAGGCAACCTGTTCTCGACCAGGGAGAAGATCGCCAAGGCCCTGAACGTCCCCGCCGACGGGATCGTGGGTCACATGCTCGAGGGGATCGGAAACCCGATCCCGGTGGAGGAGGTGTCTTCGCCGTCTTTCAAAACTGTTTCCAGGAAGGTCGACCTCACGGAACTCCCCATCCCCACCTATTTCAAGGACGACGGCGGCCGCTACATCACCGCAGGCGTGATCGTCACGGAATACAACGGGAAGAAGAACCTGTCATTCCACCGCATGATGATCATGGATGCGAACCACATCGCGGTAAGGCTGGTCCCCAGGCATCTCTTCACACTGTACAACGAGGCCAAGGCCGCAGGTGAGGAGCTCAGGATCTCTATATGCGTTGGCGCCAGGGCTGAGGTCCTCCTCGCGGGTGCGACTTCCATGGACTTCGGTGCCGACGAGCTCGAGGTGGCTTCCGCCCTGTGCATGAAAGGGCACGGACACCCCCTTAGGGTCGGCAGGTGCGACAACGGCCTCCTGGTACCCGAGGACACGGACTTCGTCTTCGAAGGCAGGATCACCCTCGACGAAGCCGACGAGGGACCCTTCGTAGACATCACAGGCACGTACGACTACGTCAGGCGCCAACCCGTTATCGAGATAGACCGCATATGGACCTCCGAGGACCCGATGTTCCACCTGTTGCTCCCGGGAGGATACGAGCACTTCCTCCTCATGGGGCTCCCGAAGGAACCGATGATCTTCAAGACCGTCCGTCAGGCTGTGCCCAGGGTGAAGAACGTCAGGTTGACCGAAGGCGGATGCTGCTGGCTCAACGGAGTCGTATCGATAAAGAAGAACAAGGAGGGCGACGCCGTGAACGCCATAATGGCCGCCTTCACCGGTCACCAGTCGATGAAGCAGGTCATAATCGTGGACGACGACATAGACATCTTCGACGACAGGCAGGTGGAATGGGCCGTCGCCACCCGCATGCAGGCCGACCGGATCCATATCATAACCGGGGCCGCGGGTTCGTCCCTGGACCCGAGCGCTCACGGTACGACCTCGAAGGTCGGATACGACGCCACCATACCCATGGGTGCGGACCGTTCCCTGTTCCAGAAGGTCACCCTTTGAACCGGGGGGCGTCAGCCCTCCGATTTATCTTGCTTAGAATCGCGGCTCACCAACTTATAAGCGTCCGCGAAGTGTGGTTCCGCAGACACGAACACGGTCTGTGGAACGTGATTACACATGAACACTACAGCAAAGGCCGTATCGGCCACGTTATTCGGGATAGCCGC
>JAFVET010000209.1 GCA_017475875.1 Candidatus Methanomethylophilaceae archaeon | reverse complement strand
GGCGCGACTACGCCTACTGTCTCGCCGACGAGTACAGGGACAGGATCGGGAGGGGATCGCTCCAGGACGTCCTCCTCGAGATAAGGTCGACGTTCAACTCCTCGACCGGTTTCAAGATGTCCGTCTTCTCGCTCAGTCCGCTTACCATGGTCTTCGAGGGAGACGCGGTCATGAGGTCCAAGATGGACATGCACCTCGATTTCATCGGTCGCACCTTGGAGAACGCCACGGGCGACGTATACATCCCTGTGAGGATCGAGGACTTCGGGAACTCGGAAACCTGCAGGTTCAAGGTCACCATGGAGCGCGGGATCCGCGAACCGGAACCGTACGTGAACCTCTCCCTGAACCGCCCCTCGGCCGTCGACAGGTTCGTGCTCGTGGATCTGGACGGGACGGTCACCATAGTCACCAACGAGAACCAGATCGAGATAATGGAAGCGGTGTACGAGAGGCCCCTGTGCGTGACCGACATAGTCTCCAAGACCGACTCGCCCAGGTCCACCGTGACCGTCAACATGCTCAAGATGGTGGAGGACGGGATCCTGTCCGTGTTCTACACCGAATCGGGCACCGCCTACTACGGCCTGTCGTGCTCGATCCTGATGAAGAGGACCAGGCAGATGGATCCCGAGTCCCTCCAGCCGCATTCGGTGCTCTCGTCCGTGGCCCAGAGGGAGGGGACCTTCATGGAAGGCTACCTCCTGTACACCCTGTCGGCCCTCCGTTCCCTCGGTTTCGATACCGACTACCTGATGGTCGTCCTGGGAGCCAAGTACATGAGGGCCGCCGGAAGGGACGACCCCAAGGACTTCGACATATTCTTCGGAAAGATGTCGGACATAGCGAAGACCATCGGACTGTCGCTGAACGTTGCGTCGGTATATCCGCTAACGATAGGCATAACCTCCGACGATCCCGACTCCCAGATGTACCCGGCCATGACCTTCATCAAAGGTATGGCCCACCAGGGTCTGGAGATGGCGGGTAACGGGATGTTCGTGAGGGTCTCGGACGATTCGCCCGAGGCACAGAAGGTCTCGTTCAAAGAGATATACCCCGCCCTGAGCCTTACCCCCGCGGAGGGTGTGAAGGTCGACGGCCTCGCAGACGAGGCTCCGGCCATCAAGAAGCGCACCTCGTCCGTGAAGGTGGCCCTGAGGAACAGGAACTCCAAGTCCAACGACAGGCCCCGTCCGTCTGTGAGATACATAACCGGCATAGCGGCGCTCGCGCTGCTCGTCGTGGTCGTCGCGGTCGGAATGGGCGTAGGAGAGGACACCCCTGCTTCGGGAGACACGTTCACCCTTTACGCCGACAGTCAGATTTCAGGTGCCACGTTCACCTACGCCAACGGCGAGGTCGTCGAGATGCCCCTCGAGATCGCCAAGGGAACCGAGATCACCATCGTCGCCAACATGAACGGTGTCAACCTCGACCTGGGTTTCGTCGGTGACGGATGCGCCACGCGCATCACGGACGACAGCGGTTACGCCACCCTGACGATGGATTCGGACAAGGTCCTCCGCCAGGTGTTCCCCGTGGACATGGGCGAAGGAAACATGACCGTCGAGATCTACGACTACGGAACCGCCGTACCCGAATCGAAGGCGTACGACTCCAGGCTCCTGATGTCGGCCGAGGATTACGTTAACAAGACCGGAGGGATGTGGATATCCTCCACCGGTGTGGTCCGCGTCACGGCCGACGAGGGTTACTACCTCACCGCCGGAGGGGACACGTACTACTATCTGGACAAGATCGTCATGGACAGCACGGACCTGGCCTCTGTCGAGGCACAGCCCCTCCCCGAGTCCTATGTGACGTTGACCCTGAAGGACATCGCCTTCGAGATCGACGGCAGATATGTCACCGGCCAGATCCGCATGAGCGCCGACGCGGTCGCGAAGATGAGGTTCGTGAGCACCGACGGTCCCGTCAGGATCATAGCCGAGGACGAATACGGCGAAAAGACCGTGCTCGACCTGGACCGCGACCGTTACATCAACATCTCCGCATCCAACCTTGAGATAGAATATCAAGGCATCCAGATTGCGTGAGCCGGAGCGTTCATGATCTGCCCGTACTGCAGGACCGAGTTCAAAGACGTGAACTCGAAGTACTGCCCCTACTGCGGGGAGGTCCTCAGCAAGGTTCCCGCACGCAAGAAGGGAATCGACCGCAAGCGCGCCCGCTCCGTTGCGATATGCGCCGTGCTTGCGGTCGCAGTCGTAGCTGTTGTCTTCATAAGCGCCCAATCGCTGGCGACACCGGTTCGTACCGAAACGGAGGAGATAATAACCGTACCCGTCGACGACGAACCGGTGGAACCGGTGCAACCCGTACTCCCGCCTTATTCCATCGCGATAGGCGATTCGTACATCGAACTCTTCGGTGATTTCCGTACGGGCCGGCTCTCCGCCTCTCTCCTGCCGTCCGGGCAGGTCGAGATAACGCTAGGTTCCGAATATGCGGGGAACTATTCCAGGTTCGTATGGCTTTTCAGCGACGACATGACCGGGCAGAGGTATTACATCACCAAGGACCAGCCCACCATGTCATGGTTGCAACCTGACATCGGAATCTACGAGGTGTCCCTGTTCTGTTTCCGCCAGTCCAGCGATTCTGAGGTGGCGGCGTCGTTCAACGGACCGATCATCTACCACGGCGACATGGAACGCACGTTCGCCTGGGAGTTCAGCGGAAGGAACTTCAGTATGAACCTGGTCATACCCGAGAGCGAATACCAGTCGGAACGTGAAAAGGACCTCTCCACCGATTCCTACCGTTTCGGTTCGTCCAAAGACGACGTATACAGAATGATCTCCACCGATGGGATCGTCTCGAAGGTG
>JAFVET010000001.1 GCA_017475875.1 Candidatus Methanomethylophilaceae archaeon | reverse complement strand
TAATCCCTCGACAGGACCAACGGCCATTTCGGCTCGGATGCGTTGTACGTCGGAAGGGCGGTTCTCGAATCCGCGAGCCAAACGAAAGTGTTCTCCTTGCGGTCTGTACGGAAACCGTTCCCGATCGACGAGGCTATGAAACATTTGTTCTGCTTGGAGAGTTCGGGTGGGATCCTGTCAAACACCTCGCAGATCATCAGTTTGTTGCCGGAATCGTATTTCGCCATATCCAGGTAATACATCCTATATTGAGTATGTATATGACAAAAATACAACCGTTAGAATTCATATTATGACAAAAATTCAACCACATCCGGACAGGGTACACCTTCACCGAATTCGAGAAACATAACCTACCATGTTCCTCTCGATCACCACGTGTCGCGTCATTATCTCATAAGCATTGGGCGATACGGGCCCCTTCTGACGAAAGCCCTCGGATAAGCAAGAACTCCGATTAGCAGATTGGAGGTTATTACAAAACCCGTCAAATCTCAAAAAGTGTCAGAACGAGCGATGTATGCCTACGTATCCAACCGGTTCCCAATCGCTCACATCTTCTTGAATCCACGGAAGATCCACTCGAAGATGCTCTTGGTACCGTATTTTATCGTCCCCTTGTACCCTCTGCTGGAACTGTGGGCCTCGCAGACGCCGCCCATTATGCATTGGAGCGCCTCGCGCCAATCCCGCACGGTGTCCGGTAGGATCACATAGCCCTCGCCGATGTGGCGCGGAGTGTGGGCGTCACTTCCGGCGCTCTGCGGTTTCCCTATACTGTCTGCGAGACGTTGGGAACGACGGTTCGCCGACGGGACAGACCTGCCGTTGCGGGCCTCCACGCCGTCGAAGGGATAGTCGCGTGTGTTCTTCTCCCCGATCCCCGACCACCACCGGTAAGGGTGGGCGGCGAAGGCGTATCCCCCGGCCTCGTGTATCAGGTCGATGGTCTCCTGGATTCCGAGGTCCCTGGGGATCAGGCGATCGATCCCCAGGGCCACTATGTGCCCCTCCTTGGAGGACACCTCCTCGGCGGGGATTATGATAACCTTCCCGTTGTCCTTGACCTTTTCATAGGCTTCAAAACTGTTGTGGTCGGTTATCGCGACGCATCCTATGCCGTGCTCCACGGCATACTCCACCAACTCCTCGAGGGTCGTCTTACCGTCGTTGGAATAGCAGGTATGCACGTGGAGGTCGGCTTTCATAGTACGGGTGCTCCGTCCTTGATTTCGGAATCCACGGTCATCACGCAGCCCTTGCCGTCGCTGAGAACAAGGGTCTCGTCTCCGTCCAGGATCGCCGCGACATACTCGGGAGCGCCTTCCGGCAGTTCGATCGGGCGTCCCATGAACTTCCCGTCGACGACCTTGGCCACCCTGATGTCGACCTCCTCGCAGTTCTTCACCTCTATCCTGGAGGATCCGTTCTGCAGACCGGAGTTGAACACCGTCCCGTTGGGGACGTCGCACGACGGCTTGAGGAGGAGCACCGCGTCTCCGCCCATGTCCCTGTCGTCCGCAGCCATCAGCATGCCCTGGGAGACGACTCCGCGGAACTTGGCGTTCTTGAGGTTGGATATTATGAGGAGCTTCCTTCCGAGCATCTGGTCGCGGGAGTACACGGTCTTGAGGTTGGTCACGATCTGACGGGGTTCCTCCTCCCCGGTGTCCACTTTCATGACGAACAGCTTCTCGGCATCGGGGTGATCGTCCACGGCGATGACCTCCCCCACGCGCAGGTCCATCTTCCTGAACGCGGCGAAGGGACCTTCGAACTGCTGGGCGGGCTGCGGGGCCTGCTTCTTCTCCTGCTTCTGCTCTTCCTTCTTGACCTCGATCTTCTTGAACACGGGTACGGGCTCGTTCAGGACGGTCCCGGGCGCAAGGGGTGCGGTCACACCTGCGACGCCCGCGCTCTCGAGGCTTCCCTCGCAACCGAGGAAACCCCAGATCTTTTCGGAGGCCCTGGGGGTGAACGGCCACATCATGACCGCGAGGGCTTTCACGATCATCAGCTCGTCGTAGAGGGCCTTCCCACAGGCGTCCTTGTCCTCCTTCACGAGGGCCCAGGGTTTGGCGGAATCGAAATGCCTGTTCCCGAACTGGGCCAGGGACATCACCGCCTTCAACGCCTTCTTGAAATCGCAACCGGACAGCATCTCGGACCACTCGGAGAGCGCCGCCTTGATCGCCTCCTCCACCTCGGGCGAGCCCGACGGTGCGTCCGTCCCGGGCACGCAACCGTAGTTCTTCCTGGTGAAGCTCAGGCTGCGATGGTAGTAGTTGCCCAGGGTGGCCACCAGGTCGTTGTTGACCTTGGTGATGAAATCGTCCCAGGAGAACTCGGAGTCGTGGGTGTCGGGCATTATCGCGGAAAGATAGTACCTGATGAGGTCCGCGTCGTACTGCTTCAGGACCGACGGGACGTCTATCGCACCGCCCCTGCTCTTGGAAAGCTTGCCACCGTGGATCATCAGGTACTCGTTGGCGGGTATGTCGTACGGGAGGTTCATCCCACCGAGTCCCATAAGCATCGCCGGCCATATGATCGCATGGAACGGGATGTTGTCCTTTCCGATGAAGTAGTAGGTCTTGACCTCGGGGTCCATCCAGAACTCCTTCCACAGGTCCGGCTTCCCGACCTTCCTGGAATACGCGATGGACGAACTGAGGTATCCGGTGACGGCGTCGAACCAGACGTAGATCACCTTGTCGTCCCATCCCTCGACGGGTATGGGTACCCCCCATGACATGTCACGGGTGATCGCGCGGTCGTGGAGGCCGTCCTTGAGCCAGTTGGCTACGAACGATTTGACGTTCGGGCGCCAGTTGTCGTGGGATGACACGAACTCCAGGAGCTGGTCGTTGAAGGCGCTGAGCTTGAGGAAGAACTGCTCGGAAGGCCTGACCTCGGGCGCGTTCCTGCACAGGGTGCAGTAGGGATCCTTCAGGTCCCCAGTCTCGAAGGTCGTGCCGCACTTGTCGCACTGGTCGCTCCTGGTGGCCTCGGCACCGCAGACGGGGCAGACCCCCTCGACGTACCTGTCGGGGAGGAACCTCGAGCAGGTCGGACAGTAATACTGCATCGTCGAGCTCTTGTAGATGTAACCCTTGTCGAGGAGCCTCTTGAAGACGTCCTGGACGACCTCGTGGTGTACCGGGGAATGCGTCTTGCCGTACAGGCTGTACTCGATCTCCAGGTCCTCTATGGCCTTCTTGTTGATCTCGTGATACTTGTCAGCATATTCCTCCGGGGTCATGCCCGCCTTTTCCGCAGATATGGTAATCGGGGTGCCGTACTGGTCGGAGCCACCGACCACGAGGACCTCGTTGCCGACGAGACGGTTGTATCTGCTGAATATGTCCGGAGGCAGCAATGAACCGGCGACGTGCCCAAGGTGTATCGTACCGTTGGAGTACGGCCATGCGATGCTGATCAGTATTTTGCTCATTCTTATCATCCGGTCCATCGCTTGAGCGGATTTATAGATATGCGGTCGCAGGTCGTCCGGACCGTTCACCGCATGGGCTTGCCGACGACCCTGCGCAGCGAGACCGTCGCATGGGCGAGCATCATGAACCCGCCAAAGATCTCCACCACCGTCGTGGCGATCCACAAGTCCCAGGTGCTGGCGGTGGTCGCGGTGACCAGGGCGAACGACGCCAGGAGGAGTATGTTCCTGACGAGTGTGTTCACCATGGCTCCGGTGGCGCGGTCGATGCCCTGCATGAGGGACGACCCGGTGTAGATGAACGACATGGCCGGGAGGAACAGGCAGAAGCAGAGGATCAGCCCTGAGAACTCGTCCCTGAACGGCAGCAGGTCGGGCGAACCGGTGAACGCCGCCGCGACCGGCCCGTTGAGTACGGCCAACGCTACCGAACCCGCCACCAGGGCGACGAACGCCACCACCGCGGCATATCTGAACGCGTCGCGGACGATGTCGGGACGACCCATCCCCATCTCCGTCGATGCGACGTTGACCAGCGCACCTCCGAGGCACTGCGCCGGCACCATCAATATGTAGAAGATACGCCAGGACGCGGAGAATATCGCCAGGGAACCCTCGCCTCCGCACGCTAGCACGAAGATGTTCAGGAAGACGTTGAAGACGCTCATGACGCACAGCTCCATCGACTCCGGGAGCCCCACCGACAGGATGTCCCTGACGATCCTCTTCTCCGGACGGACGTAACCGCGGTTCAGACGAACGTACATCCCCTTCCTCCGGACGTACCACAGCAAGGCGACCGCGCAGCTGACGACGAACGATATGCTCGTGGCCCAGGCGGCTCCGGAGACGCCCATGCCGAGGACGTTTATCATCAACGGGTCGAGGACCATGTTCAGGCCCGCCCCGCACACCTGCATGTACATCGAACGCTTGGCCGCCCC
>JAFVET010000208.1 GCA_017475875.1 Candidatus Methanomethylophilaceae archaeon | reverse complement strand
TCTGTTTTTCGACGAGGTCCAGGATTGTCCGCGTGCCAAATCGTCTCTGAAGAGTTTCTCCGAAGACGGTCGTTACGATGTGATATCATCAGGCTCCCTTCTGGGGGTGACCAATCTTTCTGCCGGAAGTAATGGGAAAGAGGGAATTTCTCCGCTGTCTCCAATGGGGTATGAGAAGATCGTCGTGATGAGATCGATGGATTTTGAGGAGTATTTGTGGGCATCGGGATTTCCGATCGAAGTCCTGGAGGATGTCAAGTGCAAGATCAGAAAAAGAGTGTCGCTTTCAAAGACGGAACTCGAGGTGTTATCCGGGCATTTCCGCGATTACATGATAGTGGGCGGGATGCCGGCATCCGTCAGGGATTTCTTCCAGTATGGGTCGTTCTCCAGATCGGGGGAACAGCAGGACGCCATTCTTGCCGAGGCGGTGAACGATATCAACCGTTACAACGACCCGATCAATGCAAGGAAGACGCAAAAGTGCTTCGAATCCATCCCGGGGCAACTCAGTCAAGGAAACAAGAGGTTCCATTATTCCCGTGTGGACGGCACTGGCGGGTCACGTGGCACAGCCGAGAAGTATATGACCAACCTCACATGGGTTGAAGGAGCCGGATACGGGAACTTCTGCTATGCGCTGGAATCACCCAATCGTCCCTTCAAGGTAATCTCCGACAACTTCAAGGTATACCTTTCCGACACCGGCCTGTTGGTGAGGATGATGGGTCGTGGAGCGGCCATGGCTGTACATGACGGGGATTCGGCTTACAATCTGGGTGCAGTTACCGAGAACGAAATAGCGGAATGCCTAATGAAGAACGGGATTCCGATACGTTTCTATCACAAAAGTAGCGGAAAGAACCAGATGGAGATAGATTTCGTCGTAGAACTGCTTGACCAATCCGTAGCGATAGAGGTCAAGTCAGGCAAGCACAGAGATGCCCCCTCTATATCCAAGATTAACGATGTATTCCATGTGGATCGGAGGATAATGTTCGAGAACGGCAATATTTCGGTCGACGGAGACGGTATCGAGCATTATCCGCTGTTCGTGGCCGCATTCATCAGATGTCTGGAACGGGAATATGACGGTCCCGAGTTCCGATGATTGCCTTCTTTTTTCATACGAACCCTGTTTCCATAAAGGATGTAAATACTGCGTTTCCCATCGACATCGCATGAAGTCCTTGGATTCCGTTCTAGAATCGATCGAACGGTCTTACGACGATATCGTTTCACACATGATCGGAATGATCCGCATCCCAGCCATCGCTCCTGTCAACGGGGGCTTGGGCGAATCGGAGAAAGCCGATTATCTCGCCACCAAACTGACAGGATTCGATTCCGTGGAGAGGGTGGACGTTCCCGATGAACTGGATCCCTCGGTCATGCGTTCCAACATACTTGCGAAGAAGAACGGAAAGAAGCCGGGGACCGTGTGGGTGGTATCGCATATAGACGTCGTACCGACCGGTGACGAATCCTTTTGGGACACTCCGCCGTTCGACCCAGTCCTGAAGGACGGAAAGATCTACGGGAGGGGCACGGAGGATAACGGACAGTCCGTGATCTCTTCTCTGTTCGCGGCATATCAGTTTCCGAAAGGCGAGTTGGAGGGCATGTCTCTCGGCTTGGCCTTTGTAGCGGACGAGGAGACCACCAGCAAGATGGGCATACAGTACCTCCTCGACAGAGGATGCTTCTCGGAAGACGATATAATCCTTGTTCCGGACTGGGGATCCCCCAACGGGTCCATGATAGAGATCTCCGAGAAGAGCCTGATATGGTTGAAGTTCAAGATCCACGGCAAGACGGCCCACGGATCCACGCCTGACGAGGGGATAAACGCATACAGGGTATCGACCGCTCTTCTGACGGACCTTCTGGAAACCTTCCCGAAGGAGTTTCCGGATAGGGACGAGGTGTTCATGCCGTCCGTATCCACGTTCGAACCGACGAAGAGGATAGCGACGGTGGAGAACATCAACACCATTCCTGGCTACGACGAGTTCTGCATGGACATACGCGTCCTTCCGCATTACAGCGTCGACGATGTGCTGAAGGTTGCGAGGATGGTCGCCGACAGGCATTCCGAGCGTACCAATGCGAAGATAGAGGTGGAGGAAGTCCAGAGACACGTATCCGGAAGGATGTCGTCGGTCGAAACCTGTGGATTCGCTGCACTCTCGGATGCGGTGACTTTCGTGACTGGGAGCAGGCCGAAGGCCGTCGGAGTAGGTGGAGGCACCTGTGCCAACTTTTTCAGGGAGAAAGGGATGGACGCATACGTGTGGCAGTCCGGTGGCGGGACGCTTCACGCACCGAACGAGTACGTCCCCGTGGAGAATATTATACTGGACTCGAAGGTCTTCGCGACGGTGTTCTATAACCTGTGCTACAAGCCCTGATCATTCGAACATGCGGGCGATCATCCACTCGGTGTTGAACTTGACGATGTCCTCGTATTCCTGTCCGTTGCACACGAATGCGATGGGCTTGCCGATGGTGTGGGCGATCGAGAGTGCCGCTCCGCCTTTGGCGTCGGTGTCGATCTTGGTGAGGATGATCGCATCGACGCCTATGGCGGCGTCGAACACCTTCGCCTGTTCGATGGCGTCGTTGCCGGCGAGCGAGTCACCGACGAAAATCTTCAAATCTGGTTTGGAGACGCGGACTATCTTCTTCATCTCCTCGATGAGGTTGCTGTTGGTCTGCATCCTTCCAGCGGTGTCGATGAACACGACGTCCTTGCGCTTGGACTTTGCATGCTCGATGGCGTCGTAAGCCACCGCAGCGGGGTCCGCGTCGTGTGCCTGTTTGACGATCTTGCAACCGAGTTTGTCGGCATGGATCGTGAGCTGTTCGATGGCACCCGCCCTGAACGTGTCGCACGCTGCAAGGACAACGGTCTTCCCGTTCTTCTGGACCCTGTTGGCCAGTTTCGCGATCGCGGTCGTCTTCCCGGTACCGTTGATACCCACGAACATGATGACCGTGGGGCGCTCGCGGCCCTCCAGCCAGGAATCGAAATCGAACTCGTTGAGTTTGAGGACGTCGCGGACGGCGTCTTTGACCGACATCTCGACGACCTGCTCCAAAGTGTACGAGCGGTCGTATTTCTTGCCCAACAGGTTCTCCTTGA
Source organism: Candidatus Methanomethylophilaceae archaeon (assembly GCA_017475875.1). Taxonomy (GTDB): domain Archaea; phylum Thermoplasmatota; class Thermoplasmata; order Methanomassiliicoccales; family Methanomethylophilaceae; genus Methanoprimaticola. The sequence continues at coordinate 8,055 of JAFVET010000208.1, read as the reverse complement.
CCTGTGCGCAGATCTGTTCCACGACAGGGTATGCCACATCGGCTTCGAGAAGGATGAGCTGAAGCTCGTCGAGGATCCCGTCGAGGGAATCCTCCTTGATCTTCTTTCCAGAATCGGACACGGGAGAGGTGTTCTCGGGAGCCTTCTTCTGGGCGGCCTTCTCCTGCTTCTTCAGCTTCAGGAGCTCTTTGCGGGACAGTTTGGGTTCCGCGGGAGGTTCGGCAGGCTGTTGGGGTTGGGGCGGCTGCGGCTGTACCGGGGTGTCCACGGAAGGTTTCACCGTCTCCGGTTTCTCCGTGGTCGGCGCGACCGGCTGGTCGGGGGTCTTGTTCTCCTCCTTCTCGTCCTTGTAGACCTTCTCCTTGTCTATGGCTTTGTCCGCCCTGGAGAAAAGGCTCTTCATCTTGGATTTGAGGGAATCGAACATGACCACCGCCTCACTGGACCTCGGGCTGCTGCCTGGCCTGGTATTCCTGCTGGATCGCGGAAGAAAGCTGGGATGCGACGTTCTGGATCTCCGTGAGGCTCTCCACAGTCTTCTTGAGGGCCTCGGATATCTCGGCGTTGTTCGCTTCCATATACTCGATGCTCTGCTCGGGGGTCTTCTCGAGGGAGATTCCGGACCCGACGTCGACTATGACGTTCTTGTTGGACGACACCTTCACGTTGATGTACGACGTGGCTCCGATGGGGACGGCGATCTCTTCGCCTTCCTGGGCGTCCTTGAACACCTTGAGGGTGTCGAGGGCGAGGTTGACCTCCTGCAGGGATACGCGGAGGATCTGGACCTGGCGGGAAAGGGCGTCCATACGGGCCTTGTAGTTTTCCAACAGGGCCATTGCCTGACGGAGCTCCGAGTCGTTCAATTTCACTCACCGATCTGGTATTTCACGACGTGGTCGGTGACTTCGTCGCCGGAGATCTCTTTGACGTCGGTGATCTCGATCTGCCATCTCTTGAGCTTGTGCTTGCTGCCGATGGTGGAGAGGGCCTTCTCTTTGACGGCCTCTTCGTCCTCAGCTGCGAATTCGATGGAGAAGGGCTGCCTGACCTGCCTGGGGTCGGCGTAGTTTCCAGTGACACGGAATGCTTTCATAATAGTTACCTAAAAAGGGCAACTGCGTATCCTTAATAAATTCTTCGCACGGAACGTATATATAAAAAAGTACGGCGGGAGCATGTTTTCCCATACCGTCCGTCCTCTACTGGCACGCATCTCGTAGCGAGATGCGCCTCCTGTTACGTCGGGATACGGGTGCCAAACTGTCCGAAGGAGGATATCTGGCACATGGGGTTCACAGCAGCTTGGGCCTGGTGTCCTCTTCGGACAGGTGTCCGTAATCCGCCATCTTCCTGCCGATGAGGAAGACCGCGGCGAATTCCGGGACCTCCGTCTCTCCGGACAGCGAGAGGTGCTCGCCGAGCATGTCGAGTTTCGCGTCCCGGCGCATGGTGACCTTGACGGGGTCGTCCGTGTACACTTCTGGCACTGCCATCTGCAAGGGGTCGAACGTCGTGAGCTGGTCGCGGGTTATAGGGGTGACCCTCAGTCCGCTCTTCCCGTGGACGGAGCCGGGGAGACGGATCAGCCTCTTGATGTCGGCCGTCACCGGTTCGTCGACCTCGCCGGAAAGACGGTGTGCCACGTCCTCCTTCATGACGTTCACGAGGAGGTTCTGCGTCGAAGTGGACAGTACGGCCATGTTGTTCCTCTGGAAGAGGACCTTGCGCGATTTCGTCACCTCCTCCTGCGCCTTCACTATGGTGCTCTTGTCGACGCCCTTGGTGCTGGGATAGTCGAGCCTGAACTGGCGCACGTCGCCGTCGTACAGGTCGTTCACCACGTCCATCAGGGCGTTCCTCATCCTCAGCCTCCAGCCCCCGGAATCTGCCGGAGGGATCAGACGGTCGCGGGCTACGTTGCTCATGACCCCCGTCCCCCTGGACATCTGGGACGTGGTGACGCGGTTGTACGGGAACACCCAGTCTATGTTGAGGCCGGAGCTGGTGATGTAGTCGACGAGCTCCCTCCTCTCGTGGGTCCCGAGGCCCATGACGTCCGGCGTGCGGACGTGCGCGTGGTATCCCCTTCCACCGGAGAACGTGATGTGGACCTGGTCCTCGGAGAACCCGAGGTCCCCGAACAGGAAGTCGTCGACCAGGTGCATCATCTCGGTTCTGATCTGGACGAGCATCTCGGAATAGGTCATGCTGGCGGCGCCCTCGAGGTGGTCGGCGTCGAGGTCGAAGATCAGTTCGGCCCCCAGCCATTCCTTCTCCTCCATGGTGGGCGCGTCGGGTTTGCGGTAGTAGGACGTCGAGTAGTAGCTGTGGGAAGGTACCTTACTCTTCATGAACGCCGCGAGTTCGGTCGGACTCTCGAACGAGATGTGCCTCTGCACGAAGTTCTTGTCGAAGAACATGAACCCGAACTCCCTCCGGGTAAACCTGTCGGGCATCACCGGCACCCACTCCTTGTAGTACCTTTTGAAGACCCTCATCAGGAACAGGGTGTTGGCGTCCATGTGCGAACACATGGCCGTCGGAGTTAAAAAGGTGACCTTCGGACGGCCGTACCATATGTAATTATGTACATGACGGATACGTGACGAACGATGGAACGCGTACCAGTCTACGACAACCACGTCCACATGAGCCCGTCCGGGAGGAACGTGGAGGCCCTGAAGGAGTTCGAGGCCGCGGGAGGGACGGGGTTGACCCTGGTGACCCTCCCCTACAAGGAGGTCCAGATCGCTGATGGTACGGATTTCCGCAGGTCCTACGAGATCACATACGGTCTGGCGGGGAAGGCGCGCGGGGAGACGTCCCTGGAGATAAACGTCGCGGTCGGCCCCTATCCGGTGCTGATCATACCCTTGGCCGAGGCCTACGGCCTCGAGAAGGCCGAGGAGATGCTGACCAAGGGCATGGAGGACGCCGGCAAGGCGGTGGAGGAGGGGAAGGCCGTCGCGATAGGCGAGATAGGCCGCCCGCACTTCCCCGTTCCTGACGACATCCGCGAGGCCTCCGACCGCGTCCTGTCCTTCGGGATGGAGCTGGCCAAGCAGAACGACGTCCCGGTGATCATCCACTGCGAGTCGGAGCCTTGGACGGACCAATCGCTGTCGGACATGGCTCGCAGGGTCGGCCTCGACCCAGGACTGGTGATAAAGCACTCGTCCCCGCCGTGGGTGACGGACGAGGAGACCCACGGGGTCATGCCGTCCATCCCGGCATCCAAGACCAACGTGAGGGAGGCCCTCGCCAAGGGGACCGACCGTTTCATGCTGGAAACCGATTTCATAGACGATCCGGCCAAACCCGGGGCGATAATGTCCGTGACGACCGTACCCAAGAAGGTGTCGGCATGGCTTTCCAACGGGCAGGTGCCGGTGGAGAGCATCCACCGCATGTGCGGGGACATACCGGATTCGATGTACAAGAGGCGACGACCATGACGTTCAAGATAACCAGCGTTTACGACGAAGGGGCACTGGAGAGGACACAGCTCATAGGTGCCAAAGGATTCTCGGCATTGGTCGAGGCCGACGGGAAGAAGGTCCTGGTGGACACCGGGATGAGGGGGAGGTACCTGATGCACAACCTCGACATGCTCGACGTGAAGGCGGACGACCTAGACGCGGTCGTCATCACGCAGGCCAACAAGGAGAACTCCGCCGGCCTCGGCCATCTGCTCGAGGCGAGGACGGAACCCGTGAAGGTGTTCGCGCCCAAGGCCGTGTTCACCCCCAGGAAAGGGTTCCTCTCCCGCGGGTTGGACGAGGAGGTGCTCCCAAAGGCTGAGCAGATCGAGGTCGTCGGGTGGACCGAAGTGGTCCCGAAGGTCCACGTCACCAAGCCGTTCGTGACCACCGACGGGTATTCGGAGTCGTACGTCGTGGTGGAGGCCTCCAAGCTCACCGTCGTGAGCGGATACTGCCACGGAGGACCGGATTTCGTGATCTCGGAAGTGAACGACCGTTTCCAGAGGAAGGTCAGGGCCTTTGTGGGCTCGGTAAGGCTGGAGAAGGAGAAGAATACCGTCGCCGTGGCGTATGCGAAATGCTTCGAATCCTACGGGGTCACCGACCTGTACCTGAACCATGCGACCGGACGCTCCGGGATGACCGGTCTGCGCTCGCACCTGGGACTCCACGGGGTCAACGACTTCTACGTCGGAACCGTGTTCGAGCCGTGAAGCGGAACATTGGATATATCAAGAACGGGATATCTCCGCGAAGGTGAGACACATGGGATTCTGGAGGGTCAGGACCGGGATGATGTTCGCCCTTTTGACGGGCATGCTGGTCGCGATAGGCGTAGTGATAGGCTATGTGATGAACAACGTCTGGACCGGGTTCTATCTGATGCTCGCCCTGTCCATAGGGATGAACCTCTTCGCGTACTTCGGTTCGAAGAAGATGGCCCTTTCGCGCAACAACGTCCGTATAATCACATACGACCAGGAGCCGCGCCTCTACAGTACCGTCCAGAGGCTCGCCGAGAAGGCGGGTCTGCCGATGCCCGAAGTGGGGATCTCCGATGTACCCATGCCCAACGCCTTCGCCACCGGGAGGAACCCGAAGAACGCCGCGGTCGTCGCGACCGCACCGCTCCTCGCGCTTCTCGACGACGAGGAGCTCGAAGGCGTGCTCGCGCACGAGATGTCACATGTTAAGAACCGCGACATACTGGTGATGTCGGTGGCGTCCACCCTCGTGTCCATAATCTCGTTCGTGACCCGCATGGGCGTGTATGCGGCGTTGTCCTCGTCCGAAAACCGCAACGGGAACTTCCTCATCGCGATAATCGCCGACATAACCCTCCCCATGGCGGCGAGCCTGCTGCAGCTCGGCGTCTCGCGCAACAGGGAGTACCTGGCCGACGAGTCCGGGGGACGCCTCACCGGGAAGCCGATGGCGCTCGCCAGCGCCCTCTACAAGCTGGAGCACGGATGCTCGTTGAAAAGCAACACCTACGACAACGACGCCTACGCGTGCGTATGGATCTCGGACCCCCAGGGGAAGAGGGCGAGTTCCTTCTTCAGCAGACTGTTCAGGACCCACCCGTTGACCGAGGACCGCATCGAGCGCCTCAGAAAGCTCGACCAGGAACTCAGAGGTTACTGAAACTCACTTCACGGGTTCCCATTTGGCGAGCTCGTTGACTTTGGAGAGGGTCGACCCCCTGCGGATCTCCTCGCGGGTGCGGTTCTCCCTCTCGTGGACGTCGAGGGCGCGGTTGGCCACCTCGACCGCGGATTCCTTGGGGACCACGATCACTCCGGACTCGTCGCCGATTATCCAGTCGCCGGTCCTGACCCTCTGGCCGCCTACGGTGACCTCTATGCCTATGCCTCCGAAGCCCTTCGGCTCGCCGGCACACGGCGCCACTGTGCGGGAGAACGCGGGGAAACCCATCTCGCGGATGTCGTCGATGTCCCTGATGGCACCGTCGATGACGATCCCCGCCGCACCCATGACCTCGGCGGAGCAGGTTGCAAGCTCTCCCCAAACCGCTACCGGGGCTCCCCCCACGTCCACGACGAGGACGTCGCCCTTCTTCACGCGGTCGATCGCCTCGACAGGCTTGGCCCAGTCGCCGTTGGTGGTCTGGACTGTCAACGCGCGTCCGACCATCCTCTGCTTGTGACGGAGGGATTGCGGAAGTATCCCGATCATCACGCCCTCCTTGTGGAACGCGTCGGATATGTTGCATGTGGAGACCCTTGAGAACGCCTCGAACAGGTCGTCTTCCGTGTATTTGCGGGCGAGGTCGGTGTTGATCTTCGCACCGGACATGGCTTTCTTGATGAGTTCCGCCGCTCCGCGGATGTCCTCCGTCTTAAGTATCGCCCCGCCGACGATGACATCGGATGCTCCCGCCTCGACGTACGATCCGGCGTTCTCGGCGGTGATGCCTCCCGCCACGGCGACGGGTATCGAGACGGACTCGACGATCTTTTTCAGGACTTCAAGTGGGGGCTCCTCCCCGCGCATCTGGGAATCGATGCCCATGTGCAGGCATATGTACGACGCCCCCATGGCTTCGACCTCTTTCGCCCTCTTCACGCGGTCGGCGACCATGATCATGTCGACCATTATGTCGGCGCCGTACTTCCTCCCGGCTTGGACGGCTTCGCGGATGGTGGAGTCGTCTGCCACACCCAACACGGTCACGATGTCCGCACCGGCCTTGGCCATGATCTCCACTTCGAAGGCACCGACGTCCATCGCCTTGGCATCGGCGATGACCTTGCGTCCGGGGAACTCCCTCCTCATCCTGCGGACCGCTTCCGCGCCTTCGCTCTTGATCAGCGGTGTACCGACCTCGATCCAGTCCGCACCGCCGTCGACCGCCTCTTTGGCGATTACGACGGCGCGTTCTAACTGCATGAGATCGAGTGCCACTTGGAGGGTTGCCATGACACTCCAATCTATAATTCCGTATTTACCCGTTGGGTAGCCACTCAGCTCGCCCGTCTATCATCAGAGATCAGCTCGAAACAACGATCATCACCGTGGCGTACCTGTATCTCGGGAGCGGTATTTGTTCTTAAGGTTGCCACGGTGCGGATAGTATTATTACATAATGCCCATTCCACCGACAGGTGAGGGACGGTGCGCAGCAGGAAGTCACAGGTCAAGAAACGGGTCCTCTTCATAGACCAGAAGAACGATTTCGTATCGCAGATGGCGGAATACTTCGCCAACGAGTTCTATCCAGACCTCTACGAGGTTTACAGCGCCGGTCCCTAGCACGATTTCGTGGACTGCGAGATGATTTCCTGCCTGTATCAGAACGGCATCGACATCCGCAGGTTCGTCTCCAAGGACTTCAAGGACGAGGAGGTGCTCCCCCGGGACCAGAGGTACGATTTCGTCATCTATCTGGAGAAATCGGTCTACGACGAGTGGGCCTCCAGGACGCCCTGGCAGGGCAGGCAGATCCTCGCACCGATGCGCACCAGGAAGGAGTACACCGCCACCGACGACCTCGAGCTCTACCAGGATTACGTCAGATCCATGGAGGAGGTCCGGGACTGGGTCAAGGAGAACATGTCCGATTACTCCAGGCTGGAGTCGTTGGTGTCCCGATGATACCGGTCCTGATCTACGACAAATGCCAGTGCGATCCCAAGAAGTGCACCGCCAAACGCATGATGAAGTTCGGTCTCGGGAGGGACGTCAAGACCCTCCGCGCGATCCCTTCGGGTTCCGTGGTCCTTTCACCTTTCTCGGAACGCGCGTTGTCGCCGGCCGACATCACCCACGCGAGGCGCGGTCTCGTCGTGATGGACCTGACATGGACCAACATCGACGAGTTCCCCCGCCTGGGAAGGGTGGAGGAACGCGCGTTGCCGTACCTTCTGGCGGCGAACCCGATCAACTGGGGCCGTCCGTCGGAGCTCAACAGCGCCGAGGCCGTGATGGCCGCGCTATACATTCTGGGCGAGAAGGAGCAGGCCGCGGAGTTCCTCGGACGGTTCAACTGGGCTCCGGAGTTCATGAGGCTCAACGGTGCGATGCTCGAGGATTACTCCGAAGCGAAGGACAGCGCGGGCGTGGTGGCCGTTCAGAACGAGTACCTGCGTTCGATCCTCGGGGAACGAGGGCGGATCGGCGCTACAAGGCTGTTTTCAGAATCCCACATGGGAATCTTTGCTTTTCCACACACTTGTCTATGGGTTGCAACGCTCCGCTGTTTCGACGATACAGTTTCGTTCGACGAATGTGCGCATCCGTGCCTATCCCGGCATGTGGCCCGTGGCGGGGAATCCACGGTCTCGGCGGCCGCGTCCCTTCGCTTTGCAAAGTCTCCATTTCTTGAGATCGCTGTTGGTGAGTGCGATGCTCTCCTCGGAACGACGCTCAGGTTTTCCTCTCTTCTTGCCGTCGTTGTAGGCCCAGATGCCCCCGGAATCCTCATCGGGAGGCGTTCCCGCGTATTCGAGCAGGACGACCTGTTCCAGGTCTTCCCCATATTCCCCGAGGAAACTCATCTTGATCATCCACTCGTCACCGAAATCGTAGGTGTACATGATATCCTTTCCTT
>JAFVET010000207.1 GCA_017475875.1 Candidatus Methanomethylophilaceae archaeon | reverse complement strand
GGCTGCAGTTCCTCTGCGAGCATTTCGGAGGTTCGCTCGGTCCGGGGCCGGTCCCTGAATTCGGCGGGGTGAAGCTTTCGGTGGACTCCCACGACGACCTGTTCGCAGGGCTTCCCGACGGTTTCACGGTATGGGCCTCGCACAACGACGAGGTGAAGTCGGTACCGAAGGGGTTCAAGGTCACCGCCCATTCGGAATCCTGTCCCCACGAGGGAGTAGCCGACCCCGAACGCGGAATCTACGGTGTACAGTTCCATCCCGAGGTGGAAAACACCGAGAACGGCGTTGAAATCTTCAAAAACTTCCTGAACATAGTCGAGAAATCGATGGAATGAAGGGATTTGCCCGGGGCTGAGCCCCGGGAAAGTATCATTTCTGCTGGCTCATTATCTCGAGCTGGCTTATGACGTTCCATATGAGGGTGCGCCCGTGCAGAGGGATGTTGGGATCGTTGGCGAGGTCGTCGAGAATGATGATCGCGCCGGTAGCACGCACATCCATGGGCTCCTTGGTATCGAGGAGCTTGGCTTTGGCGTCTGTCGCACCTTTCCTTATGTTACGGGGAATGGACGTATCCTCTGAGATCATATCCAACGCATCGGATACCTGTTTGATTTTATCAACGGCCATTGAATCACCTATCAGAACGATTCGAACTCTTCCTGGAGGTCCTGCATGAGCTGTTCGAGGATCTCCTCGAACTGGGTGGACCTGTATTCTCTGACCCCACCGAGATCGCTCTGGATCTTGGCGACAAAATCGTTGTTTTCCTTCACAAGTTCGACGTTACAAAGTATTTCTTCCATAAGTATCCCCCTTTGGCTGTGGGTTCAATCTACATTTATTATTTATTACTATGTGCAACCGCCTGGACGATCGCAGGTCGTCGAGGAAGCGTCTCCTGAGTTCGGAGGAGAAACGCTGGTCCGACAGTCTCGTCGCGTAGCCTTCGGACCCGCTGGCATCGAATCTGAGGGCGTCGTATTGCACGTCGACCAGGGTGAGTCCCTCCGCGGGGGCTATCCCGAACGTCTTGTTGCCGTTCCCGTCGAGCGAGCTTACGACGGTATCCAGTTCCTCGCGACCGGAGGCGACCCTCTGAACCGCGGAAGATATGCGACGGATCATGTTCCAAAGGAAGTAGCGGGCGGTGAACTCGAGAACGAGGGCGCCGTCCTGTTCGTCGACCTTTATCGAATCAACGGTCAGGACGGTGTCCTTGCCGTCGTAGCGGCAGAAAGATGCGAAGTCGTGTGTTCCCGTGAACACATCGGCACATTCGCGGGCCAGGTTCAGGTCTAGGTTAGTCGACGGCATTATGTAACGGTATACACGGCGGTTCGCATGACGCGGGTTGAACCCCTCGTCGACCTCGCACCAGCTTCTGTAAAAGACACGTTCCGATACGGCGTTGAGAGCCTTCAGGTATGTTTGCGGCTCCATGTCCGTGGTGACGGCCACTACGTTTCCCAGTGCACCGACGCCTTTGTCGGTGCGACTGGAGAAACGCAGCCCACAGCCTCCCCTGTCCTGGCCGGTCACGATGGAGATGTCTCTCAACACCTCGGATTCGACCGTGTCCAGCCCGGGTTGCATCTGGGATCCGCTGAGTCCCTCGCCGATATAGGCTATCTTAACGGCCAGGCGGGTCATGCCGAACGTATCTGTTTCATGTGGTCCACACGGCGCTGGATGAGTTCCGGCGTGCCGATGTCGTGACGGACGGCCATGGCGTCGCATTTCACCGCTTTCAGGGCCTTCTCACAGTTGCGTTCGGCCTGTTCGAGCGAGTCCGCGATCCCCACGATACCGACGGAACGGGACGTTCCCGTGACGAGTTTCCCGTTCTTCTCGTCCACGTTGGCGTAATACGCTACCGCACCAGCCTTTTTCACTGCTTCCTCGTCGACGGTTATCTCGTGACCCGATTCTGATTTCACGCCGTATCCCCTGGGGACGACGTATTTGCACACCGTCGCCTTGTGGGAGAACACGACGTCGTCGGTCAGCGTACCCGTGGCCATGCCCAGGCATATCTTCTCGAACGGGGTCTCGAGTATGGAGAGGACGTTCATGGCCTCGGGATCCCCGAACCTCGCGTTTATCTCGATGATCTTGGGGCCGTCGCGGGTGAGCATGAACTGCCCGTACATCGCCCCGCGGTAGGGACATCCCTCGGCGGCCATGGCGTCGACTATGGCCTGTACGATGGATATCGCCTCTTTCCTCTCTTCCTGCGTGACGAACGGGAGCAGGTGGTCTGCTGCGGAATACGATCCCATGCCGCCGGTGTTGGGTCCCTGGTCGCCCTCGTACGCGCGTTTGTGATCCTGTACGAGAGGCATCGGCACGACGTGCTTCCCATCGACGAAAGCCATCTGGGTGAACTCCTCGCCCACGGCCTTCTCCTCGATGATCACGCCGGCCCCACCGATGTTGTTCTCGAAGATCTCATCGATGTAGGCCACGGTATCCTCGCGGTTCAGGAGGTGCTCCCCCTGGACCTTGACACCCTTGCCACCGGTCAGACCCACTGGCTTGACCACGATCTCGTGGTCCAGCGTGTCGATGTACCTGGCGGCGTCCTCCGCGTTGTCGAAGTGTGCGAATCCGAGGTTGCCTTTGATGTGGTGCTTCTCGACGAGTTCCCTCATGAAGGTCTTCGACGTCTCGATGCGGGCCGCCGCCTTCGTGGGTGCGGCGCATCTGATTCCCGCCGCCTCCAAGGCGTCCACGATTCCCGCTTCGAGCGGAGCCTCTGGACCTATGTAGGCGAGGTCCACACCGTTCTCTTTGGCGAACGAACAGACCTTTTCCAAATCCTTTTCGTCGCAGAGCAGGTGTGCCTTCGACCGGCGGATGATCCCCGGGTTGGCGTTCTTCATCACCGCATAAACTTCCGAACCGGAACGGTAGAGAGCGTCCACCGCAGCAAGTTCCCTTCCTCCACCACCAACTGTGAGTACCTTCATGTTATCAGAATCCAAGTGCTTCAATGATCTTGTCAATGCCGTCGCCGGTGCGGACGCTGCACGTGTACATCTCCTTCAGGCCGCCCGTGAGTTTCCTGTAGTCCCCGAGGATCACCTCCGGGTCGACCCCGACCGCATCCGCGATGTCCATCTTGTTGAGGATCGCGATGTCCGAATGCAAGAAGATGTCGTGGTGCTTCCTCACCATGTCGTCACCCTCGGTCGTAGAGACAACTACGACCCTGTAGTCCGTTCCGAGCGGGAAGTCGGCAGGGCAGACGAGGTTACCGACGTTCTCCACGAGTACCGCGTCGTATGCGTCCAGGTCTATCTCCGACAGGCTCTTTCTCACGAGGTTGGCATCCAGATGGCACTCGTGGCCCGTGTTGCAGTTGAACGCGTCCAGCCCGGACTCCTCGAACCTGCGGTAGTCGTCCACACCGGTCACGTCTCCGGCAATGGCGCAGACCCTGACCCCCTTGGCTCTGAGACGTTTCGCGATCTCTATGATGAGGGCGGTCTTCCCAGCTCCGATGGAACCCATGAAATCGACCGAACGTATGCCGTGAGCCTTCATATCGCGGTAGTTCTCGTGTGCGATCTTGTTGTTCTCGCGAAGGACGTCGAATTCCGATCCCGGTTGGACTATGTGCATGACACACGATGTCCTCGTTGCTACAAAACATTAACCGTATGCGGTGCTGGGACTGTGGATGGGGGATAAGGCCCCCGGGATGGGGATCCGGGGGGACCGACAGAAAACCGTCGGTCTGATTCAGGATGCCTCCTGGATTACCATGTCCGACAGTTCATCGACCATGTCCTCCAACGATTCGAGGAGTTGTTCTGCGTACATGTGGGGTCCGGGACACATTTTGAGGAATAGGATGGTCTGGTCCCTCATGTTGTAGATGTGTTCGTATTCGAGCTCCAGGTCCATGTTCTGCCGTGACATATGTTTTGAGATGACGGCCTAATATAATAACTTTTAACTGTAATAAATGTAACAGTTGTAAAACGATAATCCAATTGGAACGTACGAGCAATTGCCGATGTGAAAAGGCAGGCCGTTGCCGGCCTGCGGTTCAAGAAAGATGTTTGACGGCTTCTTCCACGCTGGCACCGTGGAGGACGATGTCAGATACCGCCGCCATCATGCCTCTGACGTTGCGGTGCTGGAAGATGTTGCGGCCGATGGAGACTCCATGGCCTCCCGCTTCGAGAGAGTCGTGGACCATGTTGAGTACGTCGAGGTCGGAACCCATCTTCGGGCCTCCGGCGATGACCACGGGCACGATGGTTCCCTTGACGACCTCCCTGAACGAGTCGATGTCCCCGGTGTAGCTGCATTTGACTATGTCCGCTCCGAGCTCCGTCGCAACGCGCGCCGCATGTGCGATAGCCTGCGGGTCGTAGGAATCCTTTATCTTGGGTCCGCGGGGGTACGTCATGGCGATGAGCGGCATCCCCCATTGGCGGCATTTGGCAGAAACCATTCCGGCGTCCGAGAGCATCTGCGGTTCGTTCTCCGCACCCACGTTTATGTGTATGGACACAGCGTCCGCACCCATGGACAGCGCTTCTTCGACAGTAGCTACCAGGACCTTGTTGTTGGAATTGACCCCGATGTCGGTCGATGCCGAAAGGTGCAGGATCAGGCCGACGTCGTGCCCGGACGTCCTGTGACCGAGGGGCACGATGCCCTTGTGCATCAGTACGGCGGTCGCACCGCCTTCGACCACGTCGTCTACAGTGGCCTTCATGTCCGTGAGGCCGGCTATCGGACCGACGCTTATCCCGTGGTCCATCGGCACTATGACCGCGTTTCCGCTGGTCCTGTCCATTATCCTTTCGATCCTGATGTCTTTTCCACTCATTCGCTCACCGTGCTAAGTGCTAACACGCGACACTATGCGGAACCTGTATTTCACAGTATCCCCCGATCGGTCGACTGATACGGCCTAGCGTTCGGTTTTTATCGGCGGGTCGGGATAGGGGGGGCATGCCAGTCGCAGTCGTCACAGGGGCGTCAGGTGGTATCGGGGCGGAGTTGTCCGACATATTGGCCAGGGAAGGTTACGACCTCGTCCTGGTGGCGAGGGGCGAGCAGGGCCTCCAAGCCACCAAGAAGGCCGT
>JAFVET010000206.1 GCA_017475875.1 Candidatus Methanomethylophilaceae archaeon | reverse complement strand
CATCGATACCGTATAGTTCCCCCTGTTCAAAAAGGGTTACGAAAAACGTAGACCGAAGTATGTCTGATCTTCAGGGATAACCATTCGCAATCGGAACCAGTCACGGCATATCCCCCATGCCACGTGCCGAGTGACACCGGGTATGCTGTTCTTTTGCACCATCGACTATCGTCGCCTCGTCAAAAGAGGGAGGCTCCTGCGACGGGTTAGCTCGAGTATCCTTCGTGTCTCTCCTTCTTCCGAGTAACACGAACATCATGGCAGCCATAGAATGTGCCGACATGTGGGTGCAAATCCATCGTTGAATAAAACATCAATTACTGTGGTGAACGTCCCTCTCGTCTCATCGAACACGGTCACGACCGTTTTGACGATTAGGTTTACAACCCCGTCAGATGCAACAGCGGTGGCACGGCTTCCACCCGGACCGGAATGCGACCGGACCGACTGTAAACGGACCCGAAGGGCACGATGTCAAACAGGCTCGTGGGCGCCACCATTTTCAACGTAATCAGGGACCCCTTTGGATTCTTTATATCATCGCATGTGGAATCGGTGGACATGACCGGGGGCTTCACCTTCGTCCACTGCGCGGATCTGCACATCGGGAACAGAAAATGGTCCACGACATGCGATGATCCGAGACTACGCGATTCGCCGAAGACGTCTTTCGCCAGGATAGTGGATACCGCACTGTCGTCCGATGCGGCGTTCATGGTGATATCTGGAGACGTATACGATTCCGAGGAGATCGCCCCCAGCGACAGACTCTTCGTGTGCGACCAACTGTCCAGGTTCGGGAAGCCTGTCTTCATCTGCAGGGGGAACCACGACTGCGTTCAGACCTTCGACAGGATTCTCCCGTACCCTGGAAACGTTCACGAGTTCCCGACTTCGCCCGATACCGTGAAACTGCGTGTAGGTGAACGTTCCGAGGTCGTCGAAGTCACGGGTGTGAGCTTCCAGTCCTCTTCGGACAAGCGCAACCTCGCAACCATGCTCAAGGGTTCGACGGACGCCTTCACCGTGGCCTGCGTGCACTGCAACGTCGGCAGCATCCAGGAACATGACGATTACGCACCGTGCTCCCCGAAGGATCTGGTGGGCCGCGGCGTCGATTACTGGGCGCTGGGGCACATCCACAAAGGTGGAATCCTGTCGAAGGAACCGTACGCCGTATACGCGGGGGTGACCCAGGGGAGGACTTTCAAGGAAACCGGCAGCAAAGGCTGCTATGTCGCAAAAGTGGATTCGGGACGCGTGGTTTCATGCATGCTGACACGCACCGCACCGTTCACATGGACGGAGAAAACCATAGACATCACCGGGAGGGACATGGACAGCATCCTCCTCGAATGCCACGGACACCGCAAAGACGAGATCGTCAGATTCAGGTTCGTCGGAAAGGGGGACCTCGACGGCGTTCTGAGGGAACACCCGGACGACATGCGCGATTCGATCAGGTCGGCCTCTGGTTGCGGATGGTGCGAACTACAGGTCGACTCGATGCCGCGCCAGACCCTTGTCAGTGGAAGCGGGTCTGACCTCCCTGCGGCGGTGATGCGCTCCGCCGAACGTCTGAAGCAACTTGGCAGGGAACGGACGATAGAGAAACTCTGCGAGAACCCGAACATGGCACCGTTCAGAAACAGGCTGATGGAAATGTCCGATGAGGAATTCTCGGCGCTGGTCGACCGTGCCGCGGGCGACGCCGTCAACGCGTTGGAGAGGGTCTCGTGATCATACGTTCGGTAAGAATCGGATCGTTCGGAAACCTGGTTGACAAGAGGCTCGACTTCGGACCAGAGTTGAACGTGGTGTACGGACCCAACGAAAGCGGAAAAACGACGTATCTCGAATTCGTCCGCAGATGCATATCGCCGTCGAGAAGGCAATCCTATCCTTCCGCGTCGAAGACCGATAGCGGGACGTTGGTCTATTCCGAGGAAGGGAGGGAGCATACGATAACACTGTCCGGGAGGGCTCCGGAGGGGGATAAACCGGAATGCGTCAAAGATATCGATCCGGACCGCTACCGCAGCATATTCGCCATGACCGCGTCAGACCTGGACGATACGGACCCTTTGAAAGACGTCGGGGCCGGCGCGGACATGTTGACGTTCCCCGGTGGGGAACTCGCTTCACCCGCCATTTCGCTCCTCCGCGATAGAACGGACCGCATCGTCGGAAAAAGCTCCAGGTCCCGCAGCGAAGTCAACGAAGCGAGATCCGCTT
>JAFVET010000205.1 GCA_017475875.1 Candidatus Methanomethylophilaceae archaeon | reverse complement strand
GGCGGACCTCGCCCACAAGAACGGGATCCCGCTGATCGTCGACAACACGTTCGCGACGCCCTACCTGTTCAGGCCTCTGGAGCACGGGGCGGACATCGTCGTCGAATCCGCCACCAAGTTCATCGGCGGACACGGAACCGTCCTCGGCGGTGTCATCATAGAGGGAGGCAAGTTCAACTGGGACAACGGGAAGTTCCCCCATCTCGTCGAACCCGACCCGTCCTACCACGGCGTGAGCTTCTACAAGGCCCTCGGTCCCGCGGCCTTCGTCACCAGGATCAGGGCCACCCTGCTCCGCGACACCGGTGCCGCCATCTCCCCGGTCACGGCGTTCGTACTCCTCCAGGGACTCGAGACGCTCTCCCTCAGGGTCGAGAGGCACG
Organism: Candidatus Methanomethylophilaceae archaeon; assembly: GCA_017475875.1. Lineage (GTDB taxonomy): Archaea > Thermoplasmatota > Thermoplasmata > Methanomassiliicoccales > Methanomethylophilaceae > Methanoprimaticola. Next base: position 4,445 of record JAFVET010000205.1, on the reverse strand, counting down.
TGGAGAACTCGCTGAAGGTCATCGAGTTCCTGAAGACGCACCCGAAGGTCGCTAGCGTGAGCCACCCCTCGCTCCCGGACCACCCCAGCCACGCGCTCTACCAGCGCTACTTCCCGGACGGGGCCGGATCCATCTTCACCTTCGAGGTGAAGGGCACCCAGGAGCAGACCCTGAAGTTCATCGACAACCTCAAACTGTTCTCGCTGCTGGCGAACGTCGCAGACGTCAAGTCCCTCGTGATCCACCCGGCGACCACCACCCACTCGCAGCTGAGCGAGAAGGAGCTGAAGGAGCAGCACATATCCCCCACCACCGTCCGCCTGTCGATCGGTACCGAGCACGTCGACGACATCATCGCCGACCTCAAGCAGGCCCTCGACAAGATCTGAGCCGGGACTCGCCGCCCTCCGGGGCGGCCCCGGCCCTCCTTTTCGGAAACGTTATTAACAACTTCTCTTCTTTTTATTAACATCAGGCACGGACCGTCCGTGCCCGGGAGGTGCTCCGATGACGATCATCAGTTCGTCGCTGGACGAGGAATCGCTGAAACTTCTGGACGACATCCAATCGAACTACGGGCTCAAGAACAAGTCCCAGGCCCTCCGCCTCGCCATATCGATGGCATCGGACACGATGCATGCGGAAAGCCCCGACGAGGGGAACGTCGAAGGGGTGCTCGTCATCGTCAGGAGGAACCACGACGACCCGTGGATGATCCGCATCCAGGCCAGGTACCAGGGATGCATAGTCACGCAGATGCACTCGCATCTGAAGGACAGCAAGTGCCTAGAAGTCATGGTGCTCTCGTGCGACGCTGAGACGCTGTCCGAGTTCATGAGGGACATCAGGTCGGAGAACAAGGCCGACTACGTCAAATTCGTGAAAGGATGACGACCGCAACACTCCGCGGCCGAAGTCGACAGGGATTAGCGGAATAGGACTGGCCAAGGGGATCGTTCGTGCGGTCACCTAGGTCCCCATCCCATCGCTTATATACTAAACCCGTATTGCATTCCCTACTGATACGGTAGGTTATACCGGGATACTGAGAACATGGCGGATAAGACGATCTATCTCGACAACGCGTCCACTACGAGGGTCCGCAAAGAGGTCCTCGACGAGATGCTTCCCTATTTCATGGAATACTACGGCAACTCCGCGAGCATCCACGCCCTCGGAAAGGCGCCCCGCGAAGCCGTCAAAGAGGCCAGGGAGAAGATAGCGAAGGTCATCAAGGCCAACCCTGACGAGATCTATTTCACGTCCGGCGGGTCCGAATCCGACACCTGGGTGCTGAAATCCGCGGTGATGGGGCCCCACAAGAAGGGAAGCCACGTCATCGTGTCCGCTATCGAACACCACGCGATCCTCAACACCTGCGACCTCCTCGTCAAGAGCGGTTACAAGGTCACCTACGTCCCCGTCGACAAATACGGAATCGTCGACATGGACGCCATAGAGAAGGCGATCACACCCGAGACGGCGCTGATCTCCGTCATGACGGCCAACAACGAGATCGGGACCATAGAGCCCATCAAGGAGATAGGTGCCCTCGCCCACAAGCACAACGTCCTCTTCCACACCGATGCGGTCCAGGCGTACGGACAGGTGGACATCGACGTCACCCGCGACAACGTGGACTTCCTCAGCGCCAGCGCACACAAGCTCGGCGGCCCCAAGGGTGTCGGGTTCCTGTACATCAGGAAGGGCGTCAGGATCGACCCGCTCATCTGCGGAGGAGAACAGGAGCGCGGAATCCGCGGAGGCACCACCAACACCCCCGGTGTCGTCGGGTTCGGCAAGGCGGCGGAGCTCGCCATGGAGAACATGGAGGCCCGCGCCAAGAAGGAGAGGGAGCTCAGGGACCACCTGATCGACCGCGTCCTCAAGGAGATCCCCTACTCCTACCTCAACGGGCACCCCACCCAGAGGCTGCCCGGCAACGCGAACATCAGTTTCCATTTCATCGAGGGTGAGAGCCTTCTGATGTCACTCAACATGAAGGGGATATGCATCTCCACCGGTTCCGCATGCGCGTCCGGATCCCTGGACCCGTCCCACGTCCTCCTCGCGATAGGGTTGGAGCACCAGCACGCCCACGGATCGCTGAGGTTCACGGTCTCGGACGAAAACACCATGGAGGACGTCGACTACGCGGTAGACGTCCTGAAAGAATCTGTCGAGAGGCTCAGAAGCATGTCGCCTCTCTACGACGACTTCATCAAGAACAAGAAGGCATGATCATGTACGACGGAGCTTACAGCGACAAGGTAATCGACCACTTCACCAACCCCCGCAACGTCGGGGAGATCGAGAACGCCTCCGGCGTCGGGACCGTCGGAAACGCCAAGTGCGGCGACATCATGAGGATCTTCCTCGACATCGACCCGGACACACACATCATCAAGGACGCCAAGTTCAAGACCTTCGGGTGCGGTGCCGCCGTCGCCACCAGCAGCATGGCCACCGAGATGGTGAAGGGAAAGACCGTCGAGGAAGCCCTCCAGCTCACCAACAAGGCGGTCATGGAGGCTCTGGACGGACTTCCACAGGTAAAGATCCACTGCTCCCTCCTCGCCGAGGAGGCCGTTCACGCCGCCCTCTGGGACTACGCCCAGAAGAACGGCATCACCATCGAAGGCCTCAAGAAGCCCAAGAACGACATCTACGACGAAGAATGAAACCTCATGGGATTTCGGTGGCCGATGAGGGTCACTGAAATCCCAAACATGTTACGACCTCTTTTCATCGCCAGAGATACAGTTGTGTTTGGATACCAGCACGATACAGGAACATGCTACCGAATCACAAAACGGGCGGATTCTTGACTGCTTTGTTCCGCGATGACCTTTTTGATCCGATCCGTCGATCGGAATCACATGTCGTTAACAGATAATCCTTGATAGATCACTTGGTATCCGTTCAGACAACCTTTCAAAGACTCCGCTTTCATCCTCAACACGCATTCGTCCAGCTTATCGGGGTTCCTCTTGACCTCTATGATCCTCGCCGTCCTCTCGATATCGTCTACGACAACTATGTCTATCTCGATATCCCCCTTGCGGTTCCAAAACCCACCTATCCTGGTGTATGTGTCCTCTTCCCTTATCCGCCTCGTGAAGTACTCCTCGAGAACCTTGCCCTCGTAATCCGGTATCGCTTTGAGCAGGGATCTGCGCAACAGGTCGTACCTCCCCGATTCCAGATAATCGGACAAGGGAAGGATCATCCTGAAGTAGAAGCGGAGGTACATTTCGGTGATCCTCCAACGCGTGTTCTTGGTACCTGGGTCCGAGAATATCGGAGCCACAGTGTCGACGAACCGGTATTCCTTCTTCAAACGGTCAAGATACGGTCCCGTCTCCATCCGAAGGACGTCCTCGATCTCCGAACGGCGTTCCTTCCCTGACGAGATCAGCTGCAGTATGGAGAAATACGTCCTATAGTCCTTGCCGAACTCCGCGACCAGCATATCCCTTCCATCCCTCAGGAAGATCGAATCCGGTGATGCGACCTTGTCGATCATGCTGTCGGAATCTACGGCTCCGCCATCCATAAGCACCTCGATGTACAATGGCGTCCCGCCGGTGAGCATATAAAGGGTAAGAAGGTCCTTGTTCTTATAATCCGGATTGTGATCTTTCAGAATCTGCTTCATCAGACGTATCGGCAACGGCTGAAGAGAAATCTTGGATGTCGGGCGATTGAACAATGGTTGCTTTTCATCTTCGAACAGGCGCGTCATCATGGTATGTACGGAACCGCTGACTATGAGATTCAACCTGGATGTGTCTTTGTAAAGGTCCCAGATTTCTTGGATGTCCGAATAGATCGATGGGTTGACATAGGTGATGTCCTGGAACTCGTCGATTATCATCGTGATCGGATGATCCTTTGAATAAATCATTATGACTTTGAAGATGTCCCGGAACCTCGAGATCTCCCCCACGGTGTCTATCCCTGATTCCCGCAACGTATTCTGCATGTTGTGGCAGAGGACGGGTTCGTTTACACGTGTCACGAAAAGATAGACAAAGGGATTGCCCTCGACGGATTTCAATGCCAAAGCCGTCTTTCCGATACGGCGCCTTCCCAGGATAACGGTGAATCTGCTGGACGACTCCGAGGTCTTCCTGATGTCATCCAGAGCACGGAGTTCCTCCTCGCGACCGTAGAACCTCATGAGAATCTGTAGAGGATAACAGTAATTAATATTACCGTAATTTAAATTATCATTATTGGAAACAATCGTGTCGAACCAAACTCGCGCTACGAAGGACCGATTTCAACCGCTGCATCAGTCAGACGCGGGGGTCCGGGCGACGAACGTTTTTGTTCTTGTCTCGCTCCCGATGCGTCCTGTTGTCTTTAGGTAGGTTTCATGAGACGTTATCCATCCAAAACCCATCAGAACATCTCTTCCAGCCTGATGAGTCTGATACCTT
>JAFVET010000204.1 GCA_017475875.1 Candidatus Methanomethylophilaceae archaeon | reverse complement strand
GATACACTCACACGGTCACCGACATTACCTGGGCGTCCAACCAACAACACTCGACACGATGGTCGCGTCTAATGAACGGAATATGATAAACAATGGTGTCGGCGTGTTCCCGAATCCATGCGACCGTGTTCGCAAGACTCGGTCACGCTCACTCTTCCTGCGCCTTCGACCCGGACGCCTGAGACTCCATCCACTTGCGGATGTCGGCCTTCCTGTTGCTCCCGATACCGAAATACTCGGAAAAGTGATTGGTCGTGGTGAGTTCCACCGTCTGCCCGGATTTCTTCGCGGAGACGAACCCCAGCTCGACCAGCTTGTGGACGTCGTCGTAGGTACGGGGGCCGCGGGTCTTGAACAGCTCCGACTGCAGCACGGGCTGGTTGTACGCGATCGTGCTGAGCGTCCTCATGACACCGGGTGCCATCTCAGGCTTGCCGAATTTCCCCGCCGACTCCCCGTACTCGGGACGGAGCATCATCCTGTAGTCGGGTCCGACCTTGGAGATCATCAGCGCGGAGTCGCGCTCGTCGTACTCCCTGCGGAGGTCCATGAGCGCCGTGCGGATCTCCTCTGGCGGGAGCCCGGTCTTCTCCGATATCCCTGTTATGGTGAGGCTCTCCGCGCTTGAATACAACGCGGCCTCCACCATGGCTTTGGCGTTCATGCGGCCGCCTCTAGGACGGACACGTCGTCCACGCGTATCTCGGACGTGACCATATCGATGTAGATGGTACCCGAGGGGAGCTCCTCCTGCGACACGTCGAGACGTCCGTCCCTGACGAGATGGAGCACCGAGATGAATGTGGTGAGATTCGCCATCATGTCCCCCGTGTACAGGTCGGTCATGCGTATCCTGGGTTTCTCGAACGACGCGATGCGTTGCCATACCGCTTCGACATCCCTCTCGTCGTCCTCGTCGTGGGCCTTGTTGTCGAACTTCTTGGGTTCCTTGGCCTTGAGCTCCGCGCGGACCCTCTCCCTCTCGCGCTGGATCTCGATCTCCTTCCTGGCGTCCTCGAACGCGTCGATGAGCTCGATCATGGTCACCGGGCGGACCGGTTCCCTCACGTAGGCCTCGCGGAACGGGACCTCCAGGATCGGGAGCGGGTCGTCCTCGTAACCGAAGTCGACGGTATCGTCGAACTCGTCGTAGACCGGCGGTTCCGACCTCGCCACGGTGGATTCCGACTGCAGGCGCAGGATCTTCCACGCCATCAGGATAAGCTTTCCCGCGACGATCATGTCGAACGACCCGTCGTCCACCTTCGCCGAATACACCCTGACGAACTCGGACAGGTCGATAGCCCACGGGTCTATCCCGTTCTCCAGAACCAGACTGAACACCGCCCTTATGGCCTCGTCGACCGGGTCCGTCAGACGCTCCCCGGTCTCCGCCCTCGACAGGATCTCCATGTAACCGTCTATCTTCCCGAGGGATTCCTCGTCTTCTGAAAGGGCCTTGTAGAACAGCAGGTGCTGCTCCAGGTCCTCGATACCCACATTCCCATCCATTTCATGCACCCTCTTTGTTCTCGCCGGCCTGCGCCTCGTACCTCGACACCTCGGCCAGGTCCGGCTGCATTATCACCCTGCTGATGCCCGAAGGCGGCCTGGTGACCCCGATAAGATGGTCCGCCAGCGCGAGCGTGACCTTGCGCAGGGAGACCTGTATGAACTGTGCCTTAGCCGAGCTCTCCCTCACCCTCTTGGCGACCATCTCCGCGTTGACCGAATCCAGGAACATGTCGACCTCGTCCAGAACGTAGAACGGCGAGGGCTGGTACTCCTGTATCGCGAAGATGAAGGAGAGGGCGGTCAGGGACTTCTCCCCGCCCGAGAGGGACTCGAGGCGCAGGAGCTTCCCGTTCCTCGGCTTGGCGTTTATCTGCAGGCCTCCGGCGAAGGGGTCGTCCTCGTTCTCGAGGTTCATGAACGCCTCGCCTCCCCCGGAGAGCTCCTCGTATATCTTCTTGAAATTGACGTTGACCGAGTCGTACGCCTCCATGAAGAGGCCTTTCTTCTTCGATCCCAGGTTGTCCATAAGCTCGGACAGCTCCGCGATGTGCTTCTGCAGGGAGTCGACCTCGACCATAAGCCCGTCGTAGCGCGCCTTCTTCTCGTCGTAGTCGTCTATGGCGCGGAGGTTCACGTTGCCGATAGACTCCATGGTGTTCTCGCATGCCCTTATCCTGCGCTTGCACTCCTCCTCGGACGGCACGGGTTCGGGGACCTCGATCGTTATGGCGTCTACCTCGGCCCTGCACTCCTCGACCGAGGCCGTGAGCATCGCGAACTGGGCGCGGTGCGACTCCAGGAGCGCCCTGCGGGTCTCGGACTCGCGCTCGTTGTCCCTGATGTCCGATTCGATACGGTAGCGCTCGCCGTTGAGGACGTCCTTCCTGTTGCGCAGGTCGGACAGTCCGCTCTCCATGTCCGATTCGATGGAACGGAGCGCCTTGAGGTCAATTTCGAGACGTTCGGCCTGCTCCTTGTTCTGTGCGATGGCCGCCCTGTCCTCCTCCATCGTGGCGAGCACCCCGTCGAGCTGCATCTGGTAGGACTCGTTCTGCTTGTTCAACCCGGAGATCTCTGCGTCGATGGTACCGATCTGAACAGTTATGTCGCCGATCTCCCCGCGGACCTGGTGGAGCCCCTCGCGGACGGCGTTGATTCTGTTCTGAAGGTCCTCCGGGGCGATCTCCATGAGCCTGTCGCGGAGTTTCGCACGCTCGGCGTTCAGCTCGGAAAGTTTCGCGGACACGTCGGAGAAGTTGGACGTCGCCGCCTCCAGCTCCGCGTCCGCGTCCTGCACCCTGGTGCGGCACGCCGCGAGGTTGTCGGACGCGGCCTTCCTCGAGCGGGACAACTGCTCCTTCTTTCCCTTGAGCTGGGCCATCTCCTCCCTCTGCGTGATGGTGGAGGAGCTTATCTTGCGGAGCTCGTCGTCGTACTGGCGGATCTCCTCGCGGACCTGCCTCAACTTGTAGCGGACGTCCTCGAGCGCGGCGGTGGCCTTCCTGAGCTTCTCGCCGACCTCGCTGAGGCGGTCCTCCGATGCGGCGCCGAACTTCAGCATCCTCTGCTGGTCCAACGTTCCGCCGGTCATCGCTCCGGACGCCTCCACAAGTTCGCCTTGGACGGTCACCATGCGTATCCCGCCCATGAGACGGCGCGCGGTGTTCATGTCGCTGACCACCAAGGTGTCTCCGAGCGCGTACCAGAACGCGTTGTAATACTTCTCGTCGAACTGTATGAGGTCTATGGCGAAACCGATGCAGTCGTTCTGGGCCATCAGCGCCTTGGCACCGGGCTTGCCTCCCCTCATCTTGTTGAGCGGCAGACAGGTCACACGGCCCATCCTCTCCTTCTTGAGGTAGCTGATCACGTCTGCGGCCACCTGATCGTCCTCGACCACCACGGCCTGCATCTTCCCGCCGGCGGCGACGGACAGGGCGTTCTCGTATCCCTTGTCGACGGTGGCCAGCTCCCATATCGCGCCGTGGATCCCGCGGATCTCCCCGCGGTCCCTCAGCGCCAGGACCGAATCCACGGCGGCACGGCCGCGGTTGACCCTTTCCGAGACCTTCTTCTCGGCCTGTAGCGAATTGTATTCCGAATCTATCCTGCGGTAAACGGCGTCGAGGTCCTTCTCCTCCCTCTCGAGGGCGGCCTCCCTGCCTTTGGCCTCCAGGATCTTGGAACCGAACTCGGCGGTGTCCGGGCCAACCTCCTGCTTGAGCTGGGCCAACCTCCAATCGAGGTCCTTGATCTCGAAATCGGCGTTCTGGAGGGCCTCGTCGCTCTCGGCGAACGCCCTGTGAGCCTCCTCCGACTCCGATTCCGCCTTGGACAGCCTTCCCTGCGCCTCGACCAGGAGCCCGTTGTGGACGACTATGTCCGCGTCCACCTTCTCCAAGGCGTCCTGGACCTGCCTCGTCTCCCCGCCTGCGGAGGAGATCAGTTCGGAAACCTCCTTCTCCTCCCTCTCGAGGTCCGCCTTGCGGACGTTGCAACCCTCCAACCTCGTCTCGAGCTCGGCGCGCGTGGTGCGCATCCCTTCGATCGAGAGCTTGTTCTCCGAGATGTACTCCTCGAAGTTGGTGCGGTAGGCCTCCTGCGACTCGAGGTCGGACTCCGCTGTCTCGCGGCGGTCCCTGGCGGTAGCGAGGTCGACCTTCGTCTGCTCTATCTTGTCCTTGAGCTCGCGGTACTCCGGACCCACCTTGGACTCGATGTCCTTCTCGACGGAACGGATCTCGTCCTCCTTGGCGTTCAGTGCTTCCTGGAGTTCCTTCCTTCCCGATACCAGCACGGTTATCGAATCGGCGGTCTTGGACATCTGCTCGGTGACGCTGTCGAGCTTCGCCTGCTCGAGCTGCAGGCGGCGGACCGACATCTGCGCCTTCGCCGTGTCGAGGTCGGCCTTTGCTTGGAGGTATCTCCGGGCGTCCTCGCGGTCCTTCTCGAGACGGACCAGCTCGCTGGAGATCTCCTCCACGACTATCATCACGCGGTCGAGGTTGGACTGGGCGTCCTGACGCTCCCCGCTGGCGTGGTCTATGTCGGCGTCGAAGCTCGCTATGCCGGATATCCCGTCGAGGATGCGCCTCCTCTCGGCGCTGCCCATCTGGACTATCCTCGTGACGTCACCCTGTTGGACCAGGTTGTATCCCTCAGCGCTGATTCTTGCCTTTGTAAGGAGACTGTCGAACTCGGACATGGTGGACTTGCGGTCGTTTACAAAGAACTGCGACGTGTAGTCGACGCCGTTGTCGTTGAGACGGACGTAACGCGTCAGGCGGACGGTGTCGTCGTCCCACGGCATGAGACGATCGGTGTTGTCGAAGACGAGGGACACCTTCATATGCCCCGCCTTCCCCTTGGAACGGCCTCCGTCGAATATCAGGTCGGTGATCTTCCCGGCACGGACGGCCTTGGAACTGCGGGGACCGAGGACGAAAAGGATGGCGTCGGTTATGTTCGATTTCCCGGAACCGTTCGGCCCCGTGACCGCGGTGTAACCTTCAGTGAGTGGTACGGTGAGCTTTCCACCGAACGACTTGAAGTTCTCCATTTCGACCTGTTTCAAATACACTTCCATCCCTCGGAAGGGTATCACGGATCTGTGTCCGAATGCATCCCCAATACACGCGGGCGCGTACCCACGCGCGTGATATATCGCGTAAATAGTATAAAAACACGAAGTGGAAAACCAACGTTATGTGGTCGAAAATGGGAAGACAACGGGTTGCTGGCAGCTGTGAAACGGGGAGGACGGATCCATATGGCGACGAAGGTCCGCTTCCCCGATCGGGGTCACAGCAGCCCGTATCTCCTCTTCTCCTCACCCACAGTCGTCGGTTCGGTATGGCCCGACAGGAGCACGGTATCGTCAGGGAGGGTGAATATCCTGTCCGTTATGGAGCGGAAAAGCTCGTTCCTGTTGCCTCCGGGATACTGCCAGTTACCAACGGAACCTCTGAATATGGTATCGCCTACCAGCGCGAATCCGCCTTCCCTGTCGTAGAAGGTCATGGAATCGGGCGTGTGGCCGGGGGTACGGACGGCTTCGATCCCAGCCCATTCCCCTGGCAGCGGCCCCTCGTCGATCCAGACGGGGTCTGGAACGGTCGCATCGATCCCGAATCCCGCCGAGAGATTCAGCCGTGTATCCGTGAGATACGGGGAACCCCTGCAGGCGAGCACGGGACATCCGAACACATCTTTTATCTCGGGGATGCCGCAGATATGGTCGAAGTGTCCGTGGGTGAGGATGATGTATTCGCACAAGAGCCCCTCCGATTGGAGGCGTTCCGCAATGCGCTCTCCTTCGAAACCTGGGTCCGCGACGATGCATCTGCCGGATCCGTCGGACACGATGTAGCAGTTCGTGGCGAACACGCCGCGGACGGTCAGGCACTCCACTTCCCTCATATCCTGCATCCTTCCGGTCCGCAGGCGTTCCCGTCGGAATATCCGAGGGAGGCGTTCAGCGCCCTGCGGAAAGAATCCCTGTCCGCCGCTCCGGAAATTGGTATCCTGCCGTTGATGATGAAGTACGGCACCGCGAATATGCCTGCCGAACGGGCCTCCTTCTCATCCTCCAGAACTTCCTTCTCGTATTCGCTGGAATCGATGACCCTTTCAGCCTCCCGCCTTTCGAGCCCGCATTCCTCCGCCGCCCGCAGGAGCACATCTCTGTCCGCAAGCTCCAGATTCCTGCAGAAGTACATTTCGTACAGGATCTCCGCCATCCTCTCGCCCTTTCCCAGCTTCTGCGCATGTTTCTCCAGCCTGTGCGCGTCCATGGTGTTCGTGAACAGCGTGGACGAGTATCTGAAATCCAACCCCTCGCCCCTGCCTAGCCGGGAGATGGAATCCACCTGCATGGCGGCCTCCTCCTCGGTAAGACAGTATTTCCTGGCGAACCTCGTCACGGTATTGGACGCTGCCTTCCGTCCGGCCGATGGGTCGAGCCTGAACGCTTTCATCTCTATCTCCGCCTCCAGGCCTTCCTGCGCCAGTGCTTTCTTCAGCCTGGCGATTCCGATGTAACAGTACGGGCAGGAGAAATCCGACCAATATGTGATTCCGATTTTCTGCATGATAATAAATAGAACATGTTCTATAAAAAATTTATAGAACATGTTCGATATGTATCCTTATGACAGGCAGGGGGCGTCCCAAAAAGGGCGAAGGCGAGAACAGCAGGCAGAAGATCGTGGATGCCGCGGTGAAGATAATATCGGAAGAGGGGGCCGGCGCGATATCGGTCAGGAGGATAATCGCCGAATCCGGGCTGTCTACGGGCACTTTCTACTATTTCTTCAAGGACAGGAACGACCTCATGATGTCGTTCGTCAGGGACCCCGGGTTCGATACGATCGTACTCGGAGCTCCAGAGACCGATGTCATCGGCAGGGTATGCGAGATGTACGGCATCCTTATCGAGAGGTACATGTCCCTCGGCATGGATTTCATGAGGCAGTTCTACACCACCGACAACACCTCTCTGGCATCGTATATGGGCGACGGTTCCGATTACGGCGAGGACACGGTGATGCACAGATGCCTTACCGAACTGTCCGATGCGAGGGCAGAGGACTGATAACCGGGGATGTCGAGGAGATGACCGCGGATGTATGCACGATAGTGAAGGGATGCGTCTTCGATCAGTGCCTCACGGGGCGCAGGGATGCATTCGACACGATGAAGCGCATAATAACAGCGTATCTCCGCCCGCATCTCGTTGGCGGGGCGGAATGATGATATTCTACTATTCGGGCTCGGGCAATTCCGAAACCGTCGCCAGGTCGCTGTCGGAGGACATCGGGACGGATCTGGTAGAGATACCTTCCGCAGTATCCAGAGGCCGTCTCAGGTATGATGCCCATGGGGGGCCGGTGGGATTCGCGGTCCCTGTCTATTTCCGCGGGCTTCCCCGTATCGTGGAGTCCTTCTGCGGAACGCTCGAGGTCGTAAATCCGGGGTTCGTTTTCGCAGTCCTCACCTGCTCCGGTGATTCCGGCAGGGCGGGAGAGGATCTGCAGGCTGCTCTGTCTGACAGACTGCGCATCGACGCATGCTATGACATCCTTATGCCCGACAGCGCTCCTTTCATCAACGGAGCGGGGCTAGCCGATGGATCCGGGGAGCATGATGGCATCCCCCGGATATCACGGGGGATATCGGCGAGGGAGAAGGGGGATTTCAGAAGGTTCGATACATCCAGATCGAACTCGGAAGACAGGGAAAGGTATCTCGGTCTCTCCGATACCTCGAATTTCTCCGTCACGGGCGCGTGCTCGAGCTGCAAGATGTGCGCCCAATACTGTCCGGAGCAGATCATAAGGTTCTATTCCTTCAAACCTGTCTGGGACGAACCTTGCTGCTCCCTCTGCATGAGATGCGTGAATATCTGTCCCCGTAAGGCCGTGCGCTTCGGCGGAAAGGATAACGGCGACAGATACCTGAGCGACATTTGGAAAAGGGAATCCCATGACTATATCGTCCGGAGGCTGCATCAGAAGATCCCTCCGATGAGGCGATGCGGATCCGCATTCCATCGCTT
>JAFVET010000203.1 GCA_017475875.1 Candidatus Methanomethylophilaceae archaeon | reverse complement strand
GGTGAACAGCGTGGAGTACAATTCGGAGATAATCATCGCCATCAGGCCCGCGGTGGGGAAGACGATCGATGTGGAGGGCACGCTCGCTGCGAGCATATCGGGCGCGTACCCCGCATACTCAGGTACAGTTCCCACGAAGCCTTCCTCTGAAGGATACACGTACCTGTTCACCGGATTCGATCCCGGAGTGCTGGATTCCAGCGGGAACATAACCTTCACTGCCCAGTTCAGGGCTGTCCCCGTGGGGACTCCAACGACGGGAGCCATAACCGTGACATGGAACGATCACGACGGTTCGCTACTGGCGACCGTCGGCAGCACCGTGGGATCGTACCCGACGTACCCCGGGCCGACACCTTCCAGGGAAGGCGATGGATACACGTACCTGTTCACCGGATTCGATCCCGGAGTGCTGGATTCCAGCGGGAACATAACCTTCACCGCTCAGTACAGGGCCATCCCTGACGACATGGTGGTGACCGGCAGGACCCTCGTAACATGGAACAACCACGACGGATCGGAGCTCGCCACAGCGCACAGCACCGACGTCTTCGGAACGCCGAAGAAGCTGTCTGAGGACAGAGGGTTCAAGTGGTCCTTCCAGCTGGTCGGGGACGCGGTTGTCAATCTCCGCTTCAAGGACATTACGGCGCAGATCGACTTCTACGTCAACGGCGACCTCATCGATCCCAACGGCGCCAAGAAGGTCCTGATTACCTACGATGGGGACCAGGAGAACTACGGCCTCAACATCCCCTTGTATTCCACGCTGGACTCCATAGCCCAATATGCGGACAACGTGGGGACCACCATCGGATGGTTCACGGACCCGGCATGCACCACGCCCTTCAACCCGAGCGGCTACCTCGTCCTGGAGAATCTGTCCCTGTACACGTACAGCAACTATGTCATAGTGCTCCACGACAGCGACGGGACCGGCGCGAACAAGTTCAACCTCCTGTCTGACGGCGACGACAAGGTGGAGATACCGTCGCTCTCGTACGACATGGTGAACAAGCACAAGGGCCACATATTCATCGGATGGGCCACTAACAGCGGGGCCGATGGTGCCAAGAACGAGTTCGCGTTCATCGAGCAGGACCTGATTCCCATCTCCCTTTTCGGGGAGTCGAAGTGGCTCGACCTGTACGCGTACTACCTCTACGACGGCACCCTGGATTCCATCTACACGGGATCGATCCAGTACGCATCCATCCGCAACGACGCCACAGCCAGCCAAGATGATCCGGCATCGGGGGCGACGACGATCTACTACAGTAAGACCAAGGACTTCAAGGACGATGAGGACTATCCCGCTCCCGGAGAGGGGGCCGATTACAGCACCAGTATGGGTATAACCCACTATTCCGAATCGGGTACGGCCAACTATTGGATGAAGGTTGTTTCCCCGCAGACCCACAACAGCAAGAACTACGTCGGTTCGTTCACCATGACCATAAGGCCGTTCGACATCTATGTGATCGCGCCCACCGCCTTCAAGATCTACGACGGAACGGATCTGACCGTCCTGACCGACCAGATACGTTACTACTCCTTGGACAACAGCAGCATCCCGTCCGAAATCTACAGCGAGGTGGCGTTCAAGACCGACGCGGGGTACGGGTACACGCTCAGCGACGTAGGCCTCCTTAGGACAGGGGTCGTGCTCACGCTGCCCGAGGCGTACCGCGGGGACTACGCCGTGTACACCATCGACGGCATGATCTGTATCTACACTCCGGAATCGGTCAAGTTCGAATCATGGGGGTATGTCGGATGAACGTCAGGGCCGTCTTGGCCGTGGCCGCGGTGGCGGTGTTGGCGGTCTCGGCCGTCATCGGCATGGGATACGCCTACACCGCCGTCACCTCCAGCGACAGCAACGAGTTCGAACCGGACCGCTACATCGTCGCCACCGACGTGTACGGCCACAAGAACATACAGGTCCCGCAGGTCACGTACTACCGCATGGGCTCCCTCTGGTATCCGTCCAGCGTCGCCCACTCACTAGATTTCGATCTCGATGTGGAGAACACCGCTGACACGGCCTACATCCGGATGTTCGTGGAGTTCGAGAACCCCATGACATGGACGGTCATAAAGCAGTGCTCCCTGTATGTGGACGGGGTCCAGTACGTGTTCTATAACAACCCGTCCAACCCTATGGGGACGTATCCGACGACGGCGATTCCGATCGACCCCACGGTCGCCCACACCTACCGTATGGAAGTGGTCTATCTGGAGCAGGTGACCTTTGACCCCGCCGATTTCGTCGGAGAGCATATGAAGTCCAAGGTGGTGTTCATCCAATCCGATACGGACCCGATGACGCCTGCGCCTTGATTACACGGTCGGTGCGGAACGTCACTCGTCGGTGTCCGACATAGGCCCGAAGGCGACTTCTGCCGCCTCCATCCTGATGCCGATGCCGACGGTGACAGCATCGAAGGCGCCTGGTTCACCGGCGTACGAACGGTCGTCTACCTGCATCAAAGCCTCCTTCGCAAGGGTCATCAGACCCTTGTTCGGATCCACAGTGGACTTCACCTCGATGATTACCGGCCTCTTTCCGTTTTTACCCGGGAAAAAAATGTCGGACATCCCGTAGCCTTTGCGGACTTCTTCCGCTGCCAGAGTCTCAGTGGTCGATAGGAACGCGTAGATAACGTCGCGGTACCTGTTGTGCCTGGCGGTGGGGTTCTCTTCCAGTCTCTATGAAGAGTCCATCGCCAGGCCTGCGAGTATCGCCTCGATGTTCTTTTTCGTCTTCACAGGGTCTGCCGCATATATTGATGAAATCGCCGAATCTGCGGTTTGGATGACGGCGGTCGCCCTCTCCATGAGGGATTTGAACGAGTACGAGACCTCCCTGTTTACCATCCCTATCCTGCAGACCGGCTTCCCGCCCTCCTGGGACCCGGTGCGGACGGCCTTGAGGTACCCCGCCATAGCCAGGTACGAGTAGACCGCCGAGGGTTCCGCCGAAGGTGTCGCCACGTCCGAATAGGTTATGCGGACGTCCACGGGGGATCCAGGGTCGAACCCTCCTCCTCGGACAGTCTGCGCAGCTCCGCCAGGGGCCTGGCTCCCATGGACGACAGGAGGTCCTTGGACAGTCCGCCGCCGGTCATGTTGTTCCAGTAGGCCTCGGGCCGGCACCTGGTCTGCAGGTACAGCATCACGCTGTAGGGGTTGTAGACCTCGGCGTCCTCGAAGCGGTACCCGTCGTACCACTCGCGGATCTCGTCCATCTTTTCCGGAGGGTTCCCCGTCTCCTCCAGGAGACGGGACACCTCACCCTCCGTGAACCCGAACGACTCGTCGCCCCTCTCGTCCAGTATGCTGCAGATGCTGGCGTTGTTGAAGCTGCTCAGCATACTGGTCTTCGCCATGGGCATTATCCCCGTGACGAAGCCGAACTGGATGTAGTCGTTGAACTTGAACGTCTGCTGCATGAACGGCCTGATGGCACCCACAAGTGACTCGAACAGCTCCGTTGAGCGGACGTTCTGCACCCACTGGTCGTACTCGTCGACCAGGATGACGGTTTTCTGTCCGAAGCACATCCCGTACAGCCTGCAGAGTTTTTTTTATGAAACTCCTCGACTCCACCCTGCTGAGATCGTGGCCGATGGCGCTGTCGAGTGTTCTCTTGTACCCTTCGTCTATCTCGTATCCTTCGAGAACTTCAAGGGCCGTCTCCGCCGTGAACGACAGCATGTCGGATATGCTCTCATGGAATTCATCAAGGGATGCGCATTCCAGATCCCCGAAGTTCAACCTGATGACCGGGTACGCGTTCTTGTACGGGCGGCACCTGTCGCAGGAGTCTATCTTTAGACCCTTGAAGATGTCCTCGGAGTCCCGGTACCTTACGTTGAAGTAGTAGTCGAGCATGGAGAGGTTGATGGACTTCCCGAACCTGCGCGGACGGTGTACAGGAACGTGATGCCATCGGCCTCGCAGACTTCCGAGATAAGCATCGTCTTGTCGACGAAATGGTATCCTCCAGTGACCAGTGATCTGAAGTCGTAGATCCCGTCCGGATAGCGTCTCCCCATAGTGTTGGCACGTCCGTAGGGATATATCATGCCCACGTTTTTCGCTCGCGCATCACATCATGGACAAGGTCCCCGTTGTTGAACAGAAGGGCGCCGCTGCCACCCATGTCCGCATCGAACCCCGATACCGAGAAAAGACAGTATTGAATCCGGTATTCCCTAAGTTCCTTCACGACGGATGTCTTTTGGATCAACGAGTTGAGTTCTGTCATGCCAATGGGTTTGGAGCGGAATTTGCATTCGCAAACGTATGCTACTTTGTGCTTTCTGTCCAAGGCGATGAGGTCTATCTCCCCGTTTCCACAGTATTTCCCATATTCGGCCGCTATCCCCTGTTCGCGGAGATATCTTCTCAATTCTTCCCTGCATACGCTTTCGAACACGAATGCCACATGTGCATCGATGAAGTGGTCTTTCAGGTCTTGTACGGCCAGATCGTTTTCCATCCTGACTAT
>JAFVET010000202.1 GCA_017475875.1 Candidatus Methanomethylophilaceae archaeon | reverse complement strand
CGCAGGATGGTGGACCACGCGATGTCGGAGTTGTCCATAGACGGCATCGCGGACAAACAGATCAACGAGCTGTCCGGGGGGCAGCTGCAGATGGTGTCCATCGCACAGGCCCTCGTCAAGGAACCGCAGCTCCTTCTGATGGACGAACCCACGAACAACCTCGATCTGCAGAAGCAGCTCGAGATGTTCGAGGTCGTCAGGGAGCTTTCCGAACAGCGTGGGCTGGTGACGGTGATGATCCTGCACGATCTCAATCTGGCGGCCCGTTTCGCCGACGAGATCGTCGTCCTCCAGGATGGGAGGGTGTACGTCAAAGGGCCCGCCGGGGACGTGTTCACGGGGGAGATGCTTCGCGACGTCTACAAGGTTGACGCCGAGGTCGTCCGCGACAGGGACGGGTTGCCGCACGTCGTCGCATACGGGTCCCTGAAACGTGTCCGATCGTGGTGGAAGTGGAATCATATCGAACATGGATTATGATACCAATAGGGGGAGAGGCTAGGTATGACAAAGAGAAGCAAACCGGGCCGCATGGCGGAGTTCGAGAGGTACGCGGAGGGGAGGCACCACTGGGTGGCGGCTTCGATGGTGGGATCGGCCGTCAGCTCCGTACTGTCAGTCGTACCGTTCTATTACATCTGGAAGATCGTGGGGGAGGCTCTGGACGCCGGGGACCCGGACGTGATGATCGGGTACGGTTGGTCGGCGATGCTGTTCGCCGTGCTGTCCATCTCCGTGTACATCGCGTCGTTGGTCGTATCCCACTTCGCGGCCTTCCGCATCGCCAAGAACATGAAGAAGACTCTGGTGGAGCATGCGTTGAAGCTGTCGCCCGGAGCCTTCGACGACGAGGGCAGCGGGAGGATACGCAGGGTCATACAGGATTCGGTGGAGTCGACGCACGAGTTCATAGCGCACAACCAGCCTGACCTGGCGGGGACCTACGTCCTGCCGTTCGCCATAGTCGCCCTCCTGCTGGTGTTCGACTGGAGGCTGGGGATCGCCGCCCTCGTCCCCGTGCTGATCGGTGGATACGTCTCAATGTCGATGATGGGGAAGTCGTCGATGCAGGAGAGCATGACCGAGTGGCAGTCGTCGATGGCGGACGTGAACAACAAGGCGGTGGAGTACGTCCGCGGGATATCCGTGGTGAAGGTCTTCCAACAGACGGTAGACTCGTTCCAGAGTCTGAAAGGTTCAATAGACTCCTATGCCAGATACTGTCAGGGTTACACCGAGATGGCCAGGAGGCCGATGACCGGGTTCTTCGTCCTGGTCAACAGTTGCGTCTTGTTCGTGGTCATGTTCGGGGTGGTCATCGTCGAGTTCATCGAAGGAGGGGCTGTGAGCAACATCCTGATCTCCAACGTGGTCTTCTACGCGGTGTTCACACCGTTGATATCGGTCCTGATGATGAGGATCATGTTCTCGTCGGACCAGACCTACAGGGTCGACGACGCGCTCATGCGCGTGAACGAGATCCTATCGATGAAACCGTTGGAGGAACCGTCGGTCCCCCAGATGCCGGAGTCGTTCGACGTCAGGTTCGAAGGGGTCCGCTTCTCGTACTCCGACGACCTCGCGCCCGCGATAGACGGGGTGTCTTTGGAGCTGAAGCAGGGGACGATAACCGCGCTCGTCGGACCTTCCGGCAGCGGCAAGTCGACGATGGCGGGCCTGGCCGGCAGGTTCTGGGACCCCCAGGAAGGCTCTGTGTCCATAGGTGGAATAGATCTGAGGGAGATAGGGAGCGGGAACATCCGCTCACTGGAGAGTTTCGTCTTCCAGAACAACCGCCTCGTCAAAGGTACGCTTCTGGACAACGTCCGCCTGGGCAGGCCGGAGGCCGGTCCGGAGGAGGTGGCCGAGGCGCTGAGGATGGCACAGTGCGACGACATCGTCGCCAAGATGCCTGATGGGTTGGACACGTTCATCGGACCCGGGGGGACGTACCTGTCCGGTGGCGAGGTGCAGAGGATCGCGATAGCGAGGGCGATACTCAGGAACGCCCCCATCGTCATTTTGGACGAGGCTACCGCATTCGCTGATCCGGAGAACGAGCATCTGATACAGAAGGCGTTCGAGGAGCTTTCCAAGGGACGCACGGTGCTGCTCATAGCGCACCGTCTCACCACGGTACGCAACGCCGACATGGTATGCGTGATGGACCACGGGAGGATAATCGAGTCCGGGAGGCACGACGAACTCCTCCTGTCGGAAGGCAAGTACCGCGACATGTGGGAGGATTACCAGAGGACGCTCTCCTGGAAGGTCAAGGAGGTGTCGGCATGAGCCTTTCCGATTCGCTCAAGGAACGCTGGGGTCTCAACGAGAAGCAATGGGGCAACCTCAAGGGGGCGACGGTCGCCACGCTGGTCACGGACCTGGTCCTGATGGTCCCCATGATGATCGCCATCATGTTCGTGGCAGACCTGATCGGTGACAACCAATACGATTTCGACCTGGACCCGTGGGCGTACGTCGCGATATGCATCGTCCTGATGCTGGTCACCGGCGTCGTCTACGTGTACGAATACAACCGCTGTTTCTTCGACGTCTATCAGGAGAGCAGGAACGTCCGCACGGGGATGGCGGAGAGGATGAGGAAGGTCCCCCTGTCGTTTTTCGCGAAGAAGGACCCGACGGACCTGACGGTCCGTATGATGGGCGACGTGACGGTACAGGAGACCGCCCTGTCCCATTGGATACCTGCGCTCATAGCTTCGCTCGTCTTCACGACGGTCATCGGTGTCATGATTCTGGTGTGGTCACCTTTGATAGGGTTGGCCATCGTATGGCCGATCCCGGTGGCTTTCCTGATGGTGTTCCTCTCGGCCGGGAGGCAGAAGAGGGAGAACCGGAGGAAGATGGAGAAGATGGAGGCCGTCACGGAGATGATACAGGAGTCCCTGGAATGCTCCGCGGACCTGAAGGCCAACGACGCGACCGCGCCGTACCTGAAGAGACTCGCCGGGAAACTCGACGAGGTCGAAGGTGCCGAGGTCCGGTCGGAGCTCACGATGACGCTCTTCGTCGTCGGCGGACAGTTGGTCCTGAAGCTCGGGATTGCGACGACGGCGATAGCCGGTGCGGTGCTCCTCTCAGAGGGAACGATCCCATTGATGGTATACATCGCCGCCTTGATCATGGTCGGTAGCATGTACAACCCGATCAACATCGCCTTGCAGAACCTTTCAGCCATCCTCATGGCCGAAGACCACTGCGAGCGCATACAGGAGATCAACGACATAGGGATGCAGACCGGATCCGAATCCTTCGATCCCGGGAGCTATGACATCGCGTTCGAGAACGTCGGATTCTCCTACGACGGTGGCAGGACGGTCCTCGAGGACGTGTCCTTCATAGCGAGGCAGGGCGAGGTTACGGCACTTGTGGGGCCGTCCGGTGAAGGGAAGTCTACGGTGGCGCGGCTTGCCACCAGGTTCTGGGACGTCGACAGGGGGAGGATAACCCTCGGCGGCGTCGACATATCGACGGTCGATCCCGAGACGCTGATGGGAAGTTACTCGATAGTCTTCCAGGACGTCGTCCTGTTTAACACCACGGTGATGGAGAACATCCGCATCGGACGGAAGGGGGCGACCGACGAGGAGGTGCTCTCGGCGGCGGAGGCGGCGATGTGCGACGAGTTCGTGTCCGCGCTCCCTGAGGGGTACGGAACGGTGATCGGCGAGAACGGGGGCAAACTCTCCGGAGGGGAGAGGCAGAGGATCTCCATCGCGAGGGCGATCCTGAAGGACGCCCCCGTAATAATCATGGACGAGGCCACCGCTTCGCTCGACACGGAGTCTGAGAGCAGGGTCCAGAAGGCCCTGTCCAGACTCGTGGTAGGCAAGACCGTGCTCATCATCGCGCATAGGATGAGGACCGTCGAGGAAGCCGACAAGATAGTCGTGCTGTCAGGCGGGAAGGTCGCCGAAGAGGGTTCCCCGTCGGATTTGAAGGAATCCGGAGGGTTGTTCTCGAGGATGGTGGAACTGCAGAACGGTTCCGACGCATGGAGTCTGCGGGGACATCGGTAAACGGAGTCCTTCGAAGTCCGAAGCGGATCGGTGCGGTGAATTCGGAATCGTCGAACGTTTCCGAATTCACTGCATCAGTTCCTCCACCGAGATCGCGGAGTCTTTGCCACGGAAGCAAATTTCGTAAAGGAGGATCCTGCCGGTCATCCCCCGGCAGAACCCCTTCCCCTTGATCTGTGATAATGCGGCGTCGGCCGCCTTCTTCATGCTTTCAGGTTTCGCGGCCTTGGTCCTCTTCAGCT
>JAFVET010000201.1 GCA_017475875.1 Candidatus Methanomethylophilaceae archaeon | reverse complement strand
GTTGCCTTCGGAGTGCGGGACCGAATGCTTCTTCTCGGAATAGCCCTGCTCCCCTTATTCGGCGCTCAGCCGGTATACGTAGAACCTTCCCACGTCTTTGGGGATCCTTACCAGCTTCATGTCACCCGATACGAACACGTGCTTCCTCGTCCCGGGAACCCGGTTCTCTTCCTTCAATACGGGTTTGAAAAACCGGATCTTGCCGTGGGTCCTCCTGTCCTTGCACAGCTCATCGGGAATCCCTTCGAAACGTTCCCTGACGTTGTCGTAAGCGTAATACGAGGATGTGCCGTCGTCGTAGACGTAATATGACCCAACCCGGTCCCCTTTGAAATAGACCTCGTAGTCGTCCTGGATGAGCATGCCACGGCATCCACTTACAGGTATAATATCGGTACCGCCCGTTGGAAGTCAGGAAATCGGTTGGATAAATAATCCAATACTTGTTATACACCGACACACATGACGGCACGTCCCAAAACGACGCGGTGGTCGAGTGATTCAGGTGGCGGTATACGGCAAGGGCGGGATCGGGAAATCCACGGTCTCCGCCAACATTTCATATCAACTGGCGGGCAGAGGCCTCAAGGTCGTCCAGGTCGGCTGCGATCCGAAGCACGACTCGACCAGGCTCCTCCTCGGAGGTCGCACGCAGAACACGCTCCTCGATTCCGTGCGCAGCGGCGAAACCGACGTCGGGGACGTCGCCGCGGTCGGCAAGAACGGGGTGGTGTGCCTGGAGGCGGGTGGCCCGGAACCAGGCATAGGCTGTGCCGGAAGAGGGATACTGACCGCTTTCAACTTCATAAGCGAGCACGACATCATCAACGACGACACCGACGTGGTGCTCTACGACGTCCTCGGGGACGTGGTATGCGGCGGTTTCGCGGTACCGCTCAGGCACAGGTACGCCGACTGCGTCTTCCTGGTGACCTCGGGCGAGTTCATGGCGATCTACGCCGCCAACAACGTCCTCCGCGGGATCCGCAACTTCGACGGCGACATGGCCCGTGTGGAGGGAATCATCTTCAACAGCCGCGGCGGGGCGAACGAGGAAAGGTACGTGGAAGCGTTCGCGGACGCCGTCGGGCTCCCGGTGGTCGAGAGGATCCCCAGGTCGGAACTCTTCCGCACCGCCGAATCCAGAGGCGTGACTGTATCCGAACTAGATCCCGGGTCCGACGAGGCGTCGGTGTTCGAAGGGATCGCCGGACGCATAACGGGGATCTCCGAAGGAACTTACAGTCTCCATCCGGCCAGGCCACTGAACGACACCGACATGCAGGCCCTCGCCAAGGGGGAGAGAATTATCGGAAGGACGGAAGAGGGTTGCCGCCGCGGACTTGCCCTGAACGAGAGGGAGACCCTGAGGGGGTGCGGCTCCGCCGTGGCGTTCGGATGCTGTTGGAACATCCGCGACCTCGACATAGTGATACACGGCCCGTCCAGCTGCTCGTACTATTTCCGCGCGTCCCGCGACAGGATGCTGTATCTCCAGAGGCACCTCGGGGACAGACCAGATTCCGAGAGGGTGACCTGCACGGACATGGACGAGCACATGTCCATATTCGGAGGAAACGAAGCGCTCCGCGGAAAGATCGAGGGAATGATCGGGCGGGGGTCCAAGAACATCGCCATCGTCACGACCTGCGTCCCCGGGATCATCGGAGACAACGTCCGCGACATCTGCCGCGAACTATCCGAGAGGCACGGGGTCACCGTCATCCCGATAGAGGCTGACGGCATACTGAACGGAGCCGCCGCACAGACCCGGGCGGTGGCCCTGAAATCGATATTGTCGTTGACGATTGACGAGAAACCCGTCCCGGGTGTGTTCAACCTCATCGGACATTCCGATCACGTCGATCCCGTGATGAGGAACTCCGACGACGTCTGGAAGATCCTCGACGGACTCGGGATCAGGATCGGCTGCAGGGCCTTCGACCGCTGCAGGTTGGACGAGATCCGCCATCTCCGCAGGGCCGTCATGAATTTGGTGTACGACGACAACCTCGTGGTCAGGTCGATCTCCCAGTGCATGGAGGAGTTCGTCCAGGTCCCGACCTATCCCCACCCACTGCCGCGTGGACTGAGGGAATCCCTGGATTGGATAGACGGTGCCGTCAGGGACCTCGGCATCGACCCGGAAAGGGCGGAGGCCGAGAAGCGCAGGCTGACCGACGAGTTCTCGTCCCTGACCTCGGACCTCAGAGGGGATTGCGAAGGTGCGGTCGCCCTTCTGTTCGTCTCGATAAACACCAACCTCGACTGGCTGATGGAGGCCTGCGGAGTCATCGGGATAAAGGTGGCCGCCGCCCTCTGCCCCGTCGTCAACAAGTATCAGGACGAGGTCGCGTCCGACTCTCTCAGAGTACCGGAGGGGATACCCGTGTCATACGGTTGCAACTTCGACGCGCTGAAGAGGAAGGTGTCGGAACTGAATCCCGACATAGTGCTGGGGAACATAGGGCACCTCGCGGATCTGAAGGGACCGCACCTCCTCTTCGATTCGCCTCCGCCCGGGATAAGGGGAGCGGTGGAGTACATGAGACGTATCTCGAGATGTGTCAAGGTGGCGAGACTGTGAGCGAGATCTACGCGGACGGGTTCCTCGGTTCGCTGTTGGCGGCGGAGAGCGTCCTCGACGGCATGACGATCCTCCACGGCCCAGGCGGGTGCAGGTCCATGGCGATGTCCATGTCCACCAAACGCCTGGACCGCCAGAGGAAAACCAAGGAGGGGGATTTCTTCTTCCACAACTCGAGGATAGCATGCACCTACGTGGATGCGGAGGATTACATCTACGGTGCGTCGGCCAAGGTCGGTCTCGTGATTGACCTGCTCAAATCCGACGACGTGAGGATCGCCACCGTGGTGGAATCCCCAGGGGCCTCGCTGATAGGGGACAGCATCTCCGACGAGGTCCTCCGTGCCGGGATGTCGGACAAGACGGTGGTCATCGGTTCCTCAAACATGTCGCTAAGGCTTTCGGAAGGCTTCGACGTGACGTTGACGGCCATAGCGGACAAGGTCGTGGAACCTGGAACGAGGAATCCGGACAGGGTCAACGTCGTCGGCCTGCCGTTCATCGCCCACGGGTACGAGTTCGTGCAGGACGAGATAAGGCACCTACTCGGACTCATGGGGCTGGACGTTATCACGTTCATCGGCGCCGGTTCGACGGTCGAAGAGCTCAAGGAAACATCCCAGGCCTGCGCCAACGTGG
This sequence comes from Candidatus Methanomethylophilaceae archaeon, assembly GCA_017475875.1. Taxonomy (GTDB): domain Archaea; phylum Thermoplasmatota; class Thermoplasmata; order Methanomassiliicoccales; family Methanomethylophilaceae; genus Methanoprimaticola. Next base: position 145 of record JAFVET010000201.1, on the reverse strand, counting down.
TCGTCATGCCCGAGTACTGCAGGAGACTTTCAAACCTGTACGAGCAGAAGTTCGGGATCCCGACGGTCGCGTCCCCGGAAGGAGCCCCCGTCGGGTACCATGCGGTCCGCACGTGGATACTGTCAGTCGCCGAGGCGACGGGGAG
>JAFVET010000200.1 GCA_017475875.1 Candidatus Methanomethylophilaceae archaeon | reverse complement strand
GGGATAATGGATTCCAAGACTTACGTCACCGATGGGACCGGGATCGACCCGCTCGCCGCGGTCGAGAGGAAGATCTCCTCCGGACGCGTCGGCACCGAAACGTACACTGATTCCATCGAGGTGCTCAAATCCATCGACTACGACATCCTGGTCGAGGTCAGTCCCACCGACATCAAGACCGGCGGCGTCGGGCTCGTCAACATCACCCATGCCCTGTCTTCTGGGAAGGATGTTATCACTGTCAACAAAGGTCCTCTGGCGCTCAAGTTCCAGGAACTCATCGCCCTCGCCAAGGAGAACCGCTGCAAGTTCAGGTTCGAGGGATCGGTCGGAGGCGCTATGCCCATAATCAACCTGTGCCGCGAGAACCTCCTCGGCGAGAGGATAGAATCCGTCCGCGGGATCCTGAACGGCACGTGCAACTTCATCCTGAGCAAGATGGACAAGGGCCAGCCCTTCGAGCAGGCCCTGAGGGAGGCGCAGCAGATGGGGTACGCGGAGACGGACCCCACCAACGACGTCGAGGGTTACGACAGCGCCTGCAAGGTCGTCATCCTCGCCAACTCGATCTTCGGGAGGAACGTTACCTTCAGCGACGTGAAGATCACCGGTATCACGAACATCACCGAGGAGGCCATCTCCATGGCCGCGACCCGCAACATGGTCATAAGGCTTATCGGAGAGGTTTCCGCGACGAAGCTGGAGGTGAGCCCCAGGCTGGTTCCCAAGGGCCACCCCCTCAGCGTCACGGGCACGTTGAACACGGCGCAGGTGGTGACGGACCTCGCAGGTCCGATCACGGTGTCCGGACCCGGTGCCGGACGCAAGGAGACCGCGTCGGCCATCCTGAGCGACCTCATCTCGATTATGGACGAGAGGATCTAAACATTCACGGCGATCACATGAGCAGAGTCATAGTCACACTGGTAGGAAAGGACAAGGTGGGGATCATCGCCACCGTCTGCAACTACTTCGCGGAGAACGGGATAAACATCCTGGACATCAAACAGACCACCGTCCAGGAGTTCATCAACATGATGATGATAGTCGACATCACGGGGTTCAAGGGCAACTTCGAATCCCTCACCGAGGGCTTGAACCAGGTAGGCGAGAAGGTCGGCTGCATCATCAAGGCGCAGCACGAAGAGATCTTCGAGATGATGTACCGTATCTGAGGTGCCCCGATGGTAGAGATGAAGGAGGTCTTCGAGACCTACGACATGGTTTCGCACGAGAACCTCGACGTCAGGACTATTACGCTGGGTATCAGTCTCCTCGACTGCATCACGCCGGACCTCGACGACCTGTGCCGTAACATATTCGACAAGATCACCGCCGCCGCCAAGGACCTGGTCCGCGTCGGAGACGACATCGGACTCGAGTTCGGAGTCCCGGTGATAAACAAGAGGATCTCGGTCACCCCGATATCCCTGATCGGTGCGGCCGCCTGTCGTTCTCCGGACGACTTCGTACGCATAGCGAAGACCCTCGACGACGCCGCCAAGAAGGTCGGGGTGAATTTCATCGGAGGTTACTCCGCGCTCGTGCAGAAGGGTATGACCAAAGCCGACCGCATGCTCATAGATTCCATCCCGGAGGCCATGAGGTCCACGGAGAGGGTATGCTCTTCGATAAGCCTCGGGTCCACGAAGATCGGGATAAACATGGACGCCGTCCGCCTGATGGGCGACGTCATACTCGAGACGGCGGAGCTGACGAAGGAGGCGGACTCCATCGGGTGCGCCAAGCTCGTGGTGTT
>JAFVET010000199.1 GCA_017475875.1 Candidatus Methanomethylophilaceae archaeon | reverse complement strand
GTCGCATATCAGGACCTTCCCCCTCACGTCGGAGGACAGGAGCGGCGCGACCTCCCTCAGGGGTACCGTATCACCTGTTTGGAACCTGAGCCTGCCGTCGAAGGAACCTTCTGCGGCAAGGACGGTCTCGTCACGGTATGTCACGGGTACGAATGGTATGTCCATCGCGCCCCCATCGTCCATCGCTTATAAGCAACATCCCCTCCGTCGGTCGTCTCATCCGACAGGGACACATGCCAACGTTTTTATTCCGTCGTGCACAAACGGGATACGGAGTGTCTCACATGAGCAGGTACTACGTATGTTCCAAATGTGGCACGGCTGTCGAACTCCTCTACAAAGGAGGATGCCTCCCCAGCTGCTGCGGTTCCCCCATGACCAACATGGAGTTCAAGACCGAGGATGCATCGAAGGAGAAGCACGTCCCCTACATCGAGAAGAAGGACGGCGGGTTCCTCGTCAAGGTCGGAAAGGAGACCGCGCACCCGATGTCCGAGGAGCACCAGATCATGTTCGTCCAGATCTGTGCCGACGGCATCCAGATGAGGAAATACCTCAAACCCACCGACGCCCCCGAGGCCTTCTTCAAGACCGACGCGGAGAAGGTCTGCGCCGTCGAGATGTGCAACAAGCACGGCGTCTGGAAATCCAACCAGTGAAACATCCCGCAGGGCCGGACCGGTTCCGGACCTGCATTTTTAAACATCACGCGGTCGAAGGTCTGCTCCGACCTCATTTATTTATAGGGTCATCGGATAACCAGCGATACCGTCAGAGGTTGAAGAAGATGACCTGTTCCTCCGATTCCGGAAACGTACTTCTCGGATGATACAGCTGTCGCGCTGACGGTGTGGTGGTTTATATGGAGAATACTCAAACCAGTGGGAACGCTAAGTTGGAAGATATGTTGGCAATCAGCCCGTACAACCAGCTCGCGCTCAAGTCCATCGACCACGTCAAAGATGTCAAGATATTCGACACGACGTTGAGGGACGGCGAGCAGGCCCCGGGGATAGCCCTGAGTTCGGACGACAAGGTCCGCATAGCCATGGCCCTCGACGACCTCGGCGTTGACATCATGGAGGCCGGTTTCGCGGCCTCGTCGGACGTCGAGAGGGAGACGTTGAAGAAGATCGTCGCCCTGGGCCCGTCATGCACCGTGTGCAGCCTGGCCCGTTCGGTCAAATCAGACGTCGACGCCGTCATCGACTGCGGCCTCGACTATGTGCATACATTCATCGCCACGTCCGATCTCCACATGAAGTACAAGCTCAAGATGACGCCGGAGGAGGTCAAGGCCAGGGCGGTCGACACGGTTGAATACGCAAGGGAGCACGGCCTGCAGGTGCAGTTCTCGTGCGAGGACGCGACCCGTTCGGACCTCGGCTTCATGACCGAGGTTTTCAAGGCCGTCCAGGAAGCCGGTGCGTGTTCGGTCAACGTCCCCGACACCGTGGGCGTCATCGTCCCCCAGGGTACCAGGTACCTCATCGGAAAGCTCCACGAGGCCCTGGACGTACCCATCGCGACGCACTGCCACAACGACATGGGTCTGGCCGTCGCCAACACGCTGGCCGCGGTCGAGGCGGGTGCCACGATCTGTCACGTAACCGTCAACGGTATCGGTGAGAGGACCGGGAACGCATCCCTGGAGGAGGTCGCGCTGAACCTCTTCGCCAACTACGGCGTGGAGACCGTCGACCTGTCCAAGATAGGGAAGACGTCGAAGCTCGTCGAGCGCATCACCGGGTTCCCCATGTCGTTCAACAAGCCCATCGTCGGAAGGAACGCATTCGCACACGAATCGGGGATACACGTCCACGGGATAATGAACAACACCGCCACGTACGAGCCCTTCCTGCCGGAACTGGTCGGCGTCGACAGGCACATCGTGATAGGGAAGCACTCCGGGGTGCACTCCGTGAAGGACCGTCTCGAGGCCCTGAACGTCAAGTTCCCGGACGAGCACCTGCCCGAGCTGATGTCCGCCATCAAGACGATATCCATCGGCGGAAAGGAGATCGACGACGCCGAACTGGTCGCCATCGCCGACAACGTGCTCTGGAAGAAGGGTGCCACGAACGCCAAGCGCGCGGAGCTGGAGGGCATCGCGGTGTTCACCGGACGCGACG
>JAFVET010000198.1 GCA_017475875.1 Candidatus Methanomethylophilaceae archaeon | reverse complement strand
TTTTCGAGGTGTTCAGGCGCCCCTTCCAGGAGGCGGGGCAGCGGTCTGAGTCCGTCGGGTCCGCCGTACCACGACTTCTCCAACAGTCCCTCCTCCTCGACGGGCAGGTACGGCAGGTTGAACACTATCGTGTCGAACCTTCCTTCAATGGAGTCGTAGACGTCGGTCGGGACGACTTCCATCGACACGCCGTTGGATTCGGCGTTCCTGCGGGTCAGATCGACGGCGCGGGGGTTTATGTCCCCGCAGACGACGTGTGCCCCGTTCTTGGCGCAGTGCATGGACACGATTCCGGATCCGCAACCGATCTCCAGTACCTTCTCCCCCTCGCGGACTTCCAACGATTCTATCAACAGGATGCTGTCATCGGACGGAGGGTACACCTCGGGGTCGGAGAACACGGTCATGTCCGGGTCGTAGATCATCGTCGGTGACTCGGTTCGGCCGTATTTCTACGTTTTCAGGTCTCCATCCGCCAGTAAACATATCAATCGGCTCAATCATCCCTTCCACATGCAGTCCAACGGACAGTTCATAGGGATAGCGGTGCTCCTCGTGGTGATCCTGGTCATGGGTACCGCGGTCATTTGGATACTGTCGCAGATGGGGGACGGAGACACCCACTACGCGTATGCCCTGGAGGATACGTGCACGGTAGACGGCGTCGAGGTCCAATGCAGAGGCGAGGTGGACTACACCCTGGACAAGGAGTCCCAGTACGGTTACGTGTACACGTTCTCGTTCGAAGGCACGTACGGCACCGGTGGCACGTTCTCGGGCAGGTACAGCGTAATCGTGGACAACACCGTGGGCAAACCCCCGGAGAAGCTGTTCACGGAGGATCCGGTCGAAAAGGGAAAGTGGCATCCCACGAACGCCTCGGACGATTCGATAGTATGGATGGATCCGCAGGGACGCATCGTATCGTTATACACGATCATAGACGGTGTGGCGCTCAAGGCGGATCTCGTCGAACCGGAGGGTAACCGATGATAACGTTGGACATTCTGGCTGTAGGCAATCTTTCACGTGACGACGACGGCGAGTTGCTCGAGGCGCACAGCACCTCGGTACTGATCCGCACAGGTGCGAGAACGATAGTGGTGGACACGAGCTCACGTTACCTGAGACCTGCGATCAAGACCTCGTTCAGACAGATCGGGGTATTTCCGAAAGACGTGGACACGGTCATCCTGACGCATGCCCACCACGACCATGTCGAGAACCTCGACCTGTTCCCGAATGCCAAGGTCCTGATGCATTCCGGCGGCGACGTCGTCGGTGGCGCTGAAACCGTGGACGCCGACGTCTTCGAGGTATGTCCCGGTGTACGCATGGTCTACACGCCGGGACATTCGCCGGAGCACTGTTCGGTGTTCGTCGACGCCGACCGTCGCTACGCGATAGCCGGCGACGCGATCCCGTTGGAGGACAACTTCCGCAAGAACGTCCCTCCGAGACTCCACACCGACCGCGATGCTGCTTTGCAAAGTATTAAACGCATTAGGGATTACGCGGATGTAGTCATCCCGGGACACGGATTCCCCTTCATGACGGACAGGTGAGACCATGATTCAGAGACCTATGCCCGACACGCTCATTTTCGAATGCCCGGACTGTGATGACGACACCGAGCACCAGGTGCTCCACGGCCGCATGGGCCGTTCGTCCATCGAAGGCACGTTCAGGTGCAACGAGTGCGGGAAGATAACGTCGGAGACCATCCGCATCCCGGAGCTTTTGGAGGTTCCCGTGATGTACAGTGACGACGATGTCACCGACACGACCCGTACCACCCTCGAGAGTAACGACATCGTCTCCATAGACGACGAGTTCGTGATGGACGACGGCAGGAGGGTATGCGTCACGCACATCGACGTGGAGGACGGTTCCAAGGTGAAGAGGGCCCAGGCCGACCGCATCAAGAAGCTGTGGGTGAAGCAGTTCGACGTCCTGAGCGTCAAGGTCTCCGTCAATGACGACAGGAAGACCTATTCGTTGAGGGTGGAGGCGGAGCCGGACGACGAGTTCGTAGTCGGCACCATGCTCGAGTTCGAAGACTTCAACTGTCTCATCCACGCCATCAAGACGAAGGACAAGCTCGTCAAGAACGGATCGGCCGAGGCACGCGACATTACACGTATCTACGGCAAGATAAGGAAGAAGAGGTACGACGTCCTCGATTTCGAGGAGGACGACGAAGGCTTCGACTTCGACGACGAGGAGTGATCTCCGGATCGTCGGCGAGGATGTAGTCGAGCACGTCGGCTATGTTCTCGGATTCCACCTTGTACGTGGCGGCTTCGATCACATAGGGGTCGGTAGGGTTGAAGGCGATGGACATGCCGGAGGCCTTGAACATCCCTATGTCGGTGAACGAGTTGCCGATGGCTGCGATACGGGACTGTTCGACCCCGTAACGCTCTGCGAACTTGCGGACCCATATCCCTTTGTCCCTGAGGTCCACGACGGTCTCGCCCTCGCCTTGGAGGGTTCCGTCGGGGTTCGTCAGTATGCGGTCTGCAACGTAGTCATCGAATCCGAACTCCCTCGCGATCATCGCCGCTGCGCGGTCTATCCCCCCGCTGATGATGACGGACCTGATGCCGTTGTCGCTGAGGCACGCCACGGTCTCCTGTATCCCTCCGATGAGGGGCATGTCGCGGAAAAGGACAGCGATCTCGTCGATCGTTATGTCAGGTCTTACCCCAGTCCACAGTGCTATGTCCCTGCGCATGAACTCTTCCTCGTCGATCTCACCGTTGCAAAACGCCTTGTAATTGGGTTCGCTGTCTACTCCGAGGCAGTCGTGTATCCAACGCCACGAACTCCTGGTCCTTGTGAGCACACCGTCCATGTCGAAACAAACGAGGTCGAATCTTCTCATAGCGTCGCGGTCAACGGATAGGGAGGTAATGAACCCTCGCATAGACCCGGTTCGAGTAGCGTGTCCCTCTTCAGACATGTTTGTTTTTGTCGGAACATGGTGATTCCTTAGCCAGCGTGTCGGGGGACCGTAAAAGTGCCTTGTTAGTACGATATCGCTTCAGATAGCTTTAGTTGTTTTATATAATCACCAATCTATTAGTACATAAGAAACTAAGTTTAGTTAACATAAAAAGGTACACAATGGCATGCTGGGCATAGTATAATATACCCTGTCGGGACGTCTTTTCTAATCATGAAACAAGTACTCATAGCAACAACTGGTACGATTGCAGTGATTGTTGGAGCGATACTGGTCCTTACCCTTTTGGTCTGAGTACGCCCTTCGGCGCTGATTATCCAACCCTGGCTTGGGTCCCCGTCCGCGGGGGCCCCTGCTGTCCCAACCCTGACAATCCTCTTTTTACGAGGCACGTATCGACCCGTCGCGGTCGGTGGCGTCTCATCATGTTTTTATCGTTGCTGAATATAGTGGTCTCAAGGCCCCGTAGGGTAGGGGATTATCCTGGTGGACTTCGGAACCATCGACTCGGGTTCGAATCCCGGCGGGGCCGCCAAAAAGTTCCGGCCGCCTGTAGGCAGGCGTATGCGAAGAAAGGGGACGGAGGTCTGGGGTTTCCGTCAGACCCCGTCCCGGATGATCCAAATCGGTTTCACGGGGCGTAGGTGCCGGCCACGGTGCAGTGTGCGAGTACGTGACCCTTCATGGCCCTGCGCAGCTCGTTCAGGTAGAATCCCTTCCCCAGACCCGTCTTGCGGTCCAGGGCGTAGACGGTGAGGGTGTACTCGTGCTCCTTGTCGGGAGGCGCCATGCCGCCGTAGGCCGAGGCCTGTTCGCGCGTCAGGTCCCCGCCGATGCCGTGCCAGCTGTTGCACCCCTCGATCAGGGTCCCCTTTCCAGATTCGCCTTCCGGCACCTCTTCGGACGTCAGGTCCGCCACAGTCCAGTGGATCCAATCGAACCCGCAGACGGGAACGGCGTCGAAATCCTCGAAGACGACGGCGAAGCAGACGGTATCTTTCGGGGCGTCCCTTATCCTGAAGGGGATCGAGTGCGAGGGCATGTCCCCGACGAACTCCGTCCCCTTGGCCCCGTAGCGGTCAGCGAAGCGTCCGGAGACTATGCCGTCCGATTCCACTATCATCGGTTCCCCTCGTACGAGAGGAGCGACGAGACGTCGTAGTTCTCGAGGACCTTCCTGCCGTTCAGGCCTTTGAGCTCCATCACGAACGCGCATTTGACGACCGTCCCGCCGAGTCTCTCGATCATGTCTATCATCGCCTTCGTCGTCCCGCCGGTGGCGATGAGGTCGTCGATGATCACGACCCTGTCGCCGGGTTTGATGGCGTCCTTGTGCATCTCCAGCGTGGCCGTGCCGTACTCCAGGGCGTACTCCTGCGATATGGTCTCCCTCGGGAGCTTGCCCTTCTTGCGGACGAGGATGAAACCTTTCTTCGTCGCGTATGCGACGGGTGCTCCGAAGATGAACCCTCTGGATTCCGAACCTGCGATGTAGTCGAAGTCCAGACCCTTCAGCTCTTCGATGAGGCCGTCCACGGCCATTTCGAACCCTTCCGGGTCGCTGAGGATGGTCGTTATGTCCCTGAAGAGGACGCCTGGTTTGGGGTAATCCGGTATCGAGGTCACGAATCTCTCGAGTTCGTTCTGCATGGGACCCCGAGCACGCTGCAGACGGATAAAACTTTCAGGCGCGGCGGCGGGAGACGTACAGGGCGCTGGCCGCAAGAGCAACGACGCCTATCAGCGCGCAGTACAGGAGGCTGGACGCTGCCCCGAAACCGAATCCGCCTACGGAAAGGTCGAACCCCATGTCGCTGCGGAACTCGGACAGGACCTCATCCGTGGCCCCTGCCATCGAGGCGTCGAGCGCCCCTCCGGCGAGCCCGTCCCTGAAGAGCGACGCGAAGTGGCTGGCCGGGACGAGGGCGGACACGGTCTGCATCGCGGACGGCATGGACCCCATGGGCATGTACACCCCGGTGAGGAAACCGATCATCACGCTGACCGTCACGAACATCCCCGAGAAGGCACCCGGGCTACGGAACATGCACGTCATCGCGTAGAGCACCGCCGACGCTACCAGCGACGAGGGTACCAGCAGGACCGTGGTCGTCAGGATCCCTACCGCAGACAGGGGGCAACCGGTGGCGGCGAGGAACGCGACGCACACGACCTCCGCGAGGACGCTGAGCGCGAAAGAGGACGCGAACGTCCCCAGAAGGTAACCGACGGCCGTGTCCCAAGGGCTCAGCGGTGTCATCATGAGGTCCCGGATGCGTCCGCTCGAGCGGTCCTCCACCAGGGACTGCAGGATCCCCGCGGACGCGGTAACGGGGACGATCGCCAGTATCCCCGACATGACCCAGGCGTCCATGAGGTTGCCCGCACCCGGCAGTTCGGGATATGTGGAGACGAGGTTGTCGCGTAGGAACAGGACGTAGAGGGCGATCACTATCGCCACCGCCATCAGTGAGAATGCGACGGAGGGGCGGTCCCTCAGGAACACGGCGACGTTCCTCGTCGCGAGGGCCGTGATCCCACTCATTGCAACCCCCTTCCCGTGATGTTGACGAACACGTCGTCCAGGGTCCCGGCGACGACCTCGAACGACTCGAGGCGGTCCCGGACGCGGTCGAGGACCGGTAGCGCGCCAAGGCTGCCGTCCAGGTCCACCGTGAAACGGTCCCCCTGTCTCGCGAATGCGATGCCGGCATCGGAAAGGAAGGCGCCGAACGATTCCGGGTCCGAAGGGACCATGACCAGCCTGTCGCGGCTGTAGGCCTCCTTGAGTAGCGACGGGGTACCGTGGGCCACGATGCGGCCCTTGTCCAATATCACGACGTCGTCGGCCTCCGAGGCCTCTTCCATGTAGTGGGTGGTGACCAACACCGTGAGCCCCTTCGCGTTGAGTCCGCGGACGGTGTCCCAGATCCTTTTCCTGGATACGGGGTCGAGTCCGGCGGTGGGTTCGTCGAGTATCAGGAGCCTGGGGCGGTGTAGCAGGGCGCGGGCGAGGTCGGCGGACCTCCTCTGCCCTCCGGACAGCTCCCCGTAGCGGTGGCCGGCCAGTTCCGATATCCCGACCGAAGCCATCGCCTCATCGATCGCGGGTCCGACCTCCTTCTTACGCATCCCGTACATCTCAGCCCTTAACCCGAGGTTCTCCTCCACGGTCAGACGTCCGTCGAGCATCGGATCCTGGAACACCGCGCCGATGCACCTCCTGACCTCCGGGTCGGCCGCGTTCCTCCCGAACACGGTGACTTCGCCCGAGTCCGGCTGGGACATCGAGGTGATCATGGATATCACGGTGGACTTCCCGGCACCGTTGGGGCCGAGGAAGGCGAAGAACTCCCCGGTCCCGACGTCGAAACTGACGTCGTCGACTGCGGTCACGTCGCCGTAGGTCTTCCTGACCGATCTGAGCGACACCGCCGCGACCCTGTCCGAGCCCTCTTCCATACCCATCCCTCCGGATCACCAGAGCGATACACCGACGAGGTCGAGGATGCCGAAGACGAGGATCATCGTGAGGAACACCGGGGCGAGGTATTTCACCATGACCCTGAACACCGGCTTGAACTTGAACTCGCCGGACAGCTCTATCTCCTCCTCCAGATACGTCGTCTTCACGACGTATCCGACGAAGAGGCAGGTCAGGATGGCCGCGATGGGCATCATTATGCTGTTGGTGACGCTGTCGAGCACCCCGAGCAGACCCACGCCCTGGTCGAGCGGGATGCTGAACGAGAGCGGGCCGTTGTCGAAGCTGAGTGCGCAGAACAATCCGACAACGAGTATCAGGACGGCCGTGACCCCGCTGCTCCTCTTGCGGTCGAGTCTGGTGCCGTCGTTGAACACCGATGCGCAGGTCTCCGCCAGCGAAACCGCCGAGGTGAGGGCCGCGAATATGACCAGGAGGTAGAACAGCGGTGCGACGACGTTCCCGGCGGGCATGGACATGAAGACCTGCGGCAGGGCCTCGAACATGAGTCCCATTCCGTTGGAGTCGCCGAACCCGAACATGAATGCGACGGGAACGATCATCATCCCCGCCATGACCGCGACGACGGTGTCGATGACACCCACCATGACCGCCGATTCGGTGAGGTCGACGTCCTTCTTGGTGTACGAGCCGTAGGTTATCAGGATCCCCATCGCGATGGAGAGCGACCAGAAAATCTGACCCACCGCACCGAGGAACGTGTCCGGTCCGAGGGCGTCGAGGTTGGGGTTGAGGTAGAAGGATATTCCGTCGGCGATGCCGGGCAGGGTGAGCTCGTAGACCATGATGCCCACGATCATCACCAGCAACAGGGGCATGAGGATCTTGCTGAGCTTCTCTATCCCCTTGTCGACGCCGATTATGATGCAGACGATGCACAAGGCGGCGAAGATCAGGAACCACAGGCTGGGTCCGAAGAAACCGGAATCGGTCGACCCCGTGACGATGTCCCACCAATAGCCGCCGCCGTCCTCCGCGAGCGTCCCCAGGTTGCCGGTGACCGATTCGAAGAACCATTTGAGGACCCAACCGCCTATGACGCAGTAGTACGGCACTATGAGCATCGGGATTATCGCGGCCAGGTAGCCGATGAACCTGTACTTCTTCGCGAAACCGGAGAACGCCGCGACGCACGATTTGCCCGTCCGCCTTCCGAACGAGGTCTCCATCAGAATCAGGGAGATGCCGAACGTGAACGCGAGGACGACGTAGATAAGGACGAATATCCCGCCTCCGTAGTGGGACGTCTCGTAGGGGAACCTCCAGAGGTTCCCGAGCCCCACAGCCGATGCCGACGTGGCGAGGACGAATCCGATTTTTCCGCTGAACGATGCCCTCTCTCCGTTCTCCGCCATGGGTGTACGACTGTACAGGCATTATTTGCTGATTATGTAAGTTGGACGGGATTCGGGGGTGCGGAGAAGGATAGGCAAACCTCCCGTCGGATGAATCGGGGTGACCGGATCGGCGACCCCATCCTTCGGTCCACCCGGGACGGTGGGTCCAGCATAGTTCGAAGTTTCCTCAGCGGCACGGTCCGTCGGCGACGGACATCTAGATTATGGAGTCTGTAACCTCTTGCCAGGGATTGATTCATTTATTAGTAACGATATACGAGCTGTAGGGAGCATTATGGCATTCAAACTGTTCAAATCGGGAGACGACCTCTACCAAGAGGGAGAGGAGCTCATCAAACGCGGTGAGTTCTCCAAAGCACGCAACGTGCTCCAGAAGTCGATAGACAAGGAAGGGGGAGTCGACGATGTCGCGGCGGTAAAGGTCGCACTGCTCGACTTGAACGGCAACCTCAACAACGTTGACCGTTACCAGGCCCTCATATCCAAGCTGAACGAGCTTTCCGCATCGGACATAGAGTTCGGTCTGACCAAGGTCAACCGCGATTTCCTGAAGATGGAGGCCAAACTGACGGTCGAGAGGCTGAACCTCACGGACGAACTCCAGTCCGGGAACAAGATGAAGGTCGCCGAGAAGATCCAGGACCTCGCCGCGAGGTACCAGGAGCAGATCGGTGACGAGCACCTGTTGATCCCCGAGATCTTCAACAACGACACGACCACCACTGGTACCGTGATGTTCTACGACCTGATGGCGATGTCCTACGAGGGCATGGCCGACGGGACCGTATGGGACGACCCTTCGCAGGCCGCGGAGTACCAGCAGATCGCCATGAGCTACCGCCAGCAGAACGGCCGCTCCTTCGAGGAGAACCAGAAGAAGATCAAGGCCTACTCGATGACCAGCAAGTGCTGGCTGTGCGGCAGGATAGCCACCGGGGAGGGGATTCTCTTCTACTCCGCCCCCGCGGACATCTCCCCCGCCCTGGCCAAGGACACCAACACGGTGCGTTCCAACTCGGACGACCTGCACCACATCTACATCTGCAGGGCATGTTACTCCGCCGTATCGTACCGCGCCGACGAGATCTCCAGGAAGTACTACGAGCAGGGAATGCGCGAACTGAGGACCACCGAGGCGCGTCTGCAGGCCGAGATCGACTCGCTGCGCAGGGAGATATCCTACCTCAGGGTGAGCAACTGATGGACGAGATAGTCGAGCTACGTTGCAAATTCTGCGGTGCGCCCCTCAACCGCGAACAGGTCGAGTCGGAGTCGCCGTACGTCACATGCGAGAGCTGCGGCACGACCCAGCAGAGGGTCGACGCCAAGCAGTACATGGAACAGATGATGGGCGAGATCAAGTCCTGGATCAGCAAGGCGATCCCGGGCGGGTTCACCGTCGCGCAGACGCAGAACGTGGACCCCATCGCGAGGCACAACATCTACCTCAACAACGTCAAGCCGATGATCGACCCGGAGATCAAGGAGTTCAACCTCGCCCTCAACTCGCTGATAGCGCACTCGCTGATCGTCCTGCCGTACAACACCGGTACGCCCCCCAAGGCCAACCACACGTCGCAGCAGGCCTTCGAGTTCAACGCGCGTCTCAAGAGCATCGAGCCCCTAGCCGTGGACAACACCCACCGCCAGGCGATCGTGGACGCGGAGAACTCCTCGTCCGCTTACGCGCTGATAGTCAACAACACGAACCTGCTATCGAAGACGACCCCCGGCCGCTTCGCGCTCATGTCCAAGAACTTCACCGAGGCCGCCGATTTCCTCAAGTCGGTCAAAGGGTTGGAACCACTCGTCAGCAGGCTCAACGCCCTCGCCGAGGTGTGCGAGGCGTCGGACATGGTCCTCAACGGGGATTCCCTGGGATGTTCTGTGAAGGCGGAGAAGTCCGTCGACGACCTGATGAAGGCGAAGAAGGAGATCCTCAAGAGCCCGCGCCTGGCGGTCATGATCCGCGCGGTCGACATGGAGCTCGCCCAGTGCAGGACGCTCCAGAACATCAGTTCGAGCGCGACCACCGGTGAGAGCGACGAGTCCCCGCTCGAGGTGCTGAACCTTCTGAACAAGATCAACAGCATCAAGCTCCCCAGCATCGGGGACTGGGGACAGGTCCTGTCCCGCAAGGAGAGGAGCCAGGAGCTCTACGACTACATCGGGATGATATCCGACGCCAAGAAGGGCGGGACCCTGATGATCTGCCGCGGGAGCGGCGACACGCTCTACCCGTTCTGGGACGTCGACCTCAAGTACAGCTTTACGACCGGGGCGATGTTCTCCAAGAAGTCGGTCGAGGTGACCGAGGACATCCTCATACCCGCGACCTTCGTGGCGTCCGCGTCCGCTCTCGAGAACCCCCGCCAAGGTCTTACGGACATATTCGCGGCGGCCCCCGAGAGCACGATCCTGAGCAAGGTCCAAGGCAAGGAGAGCAGCATTAGCGGAGGTACCGGAATCGGTGCCCTGGCGGATTCCGCAGCCGAGAATCAGCTCGGCGGGAGGAAGGTCGTCGTGCCGTTGAGCACCAAGCTCGAGGCCACCAAACTGGTCGAGGAATACATGAAGCAGTGCGTGAAGACGCATTCCAAACTCAAGCTCGGCAAGCCGCAGGTCAAGAGGTTGATCTTCATCCCCTGCAGCTACTCCGATAACGGCGTAACGCTGCCGCAGGAGTTCTCGAGAACCACTCCCGCGGTCCTTTCCAAGATAGGCAAATCAGCAACCATAGTACTCTGAGGAAGTGGTGATCATGTCGGAAGGCGGAATTAGTTCTAGGACGTGGGCCGGTCTGACGGCCGGGGCGTTCCTGATCTCGATCGCGTTGGCACTCATGGTGTATTACTTCACCAACGATCTGGCCAACATACTCTGGACCATCCTCATCGCGTTCGGGGCCTACATGGCGGTCTCGTCCGTGTTGAGGTCCGGGAAGGAAAGCGGCTTCGGACCGTCGGACTCCGACGTGACAGTCATAGCCGGAGTGATCCTCCTTGGACTTGGAATAGCGGGGCTGTCGCACAGCTACACCCACTCGGTGCTGATAACAGCGGTCATCATAATACTCGTCGTGGCCTTCGCGGGCCTGGCGATGGTCGTAAAGAACAGGAACGCGTGATAACATGGGATTGGACTACGCAGTACAGGGCAAGATAAAATCGGACATGACCCTCTGGGAGAGGATCAAGATGTACATCCCCGGATACCGGGGATACAAGGAGAGGAACTACCGCAGGGACGAGGACCGCGCGGTCAGGAACGAGCTCTCCCGCTCGATCCAGGGGACCAAGCAGGACCTCTCCGAGATCATGAGGGGGCTCATCGGCACGCCACTGATGCTCGACGTCGAGAGGGTCAGGACCAAGGTCGACCACCTCGACATCGACGTCAAGAAAGCGGTGAACGGTTACAGCGGGTTCCACGAGGCTTTGAAGGTCGAGGCATCTGACCTCGACCGCATAGTCCACTGGGACGCCAAGATCTTCGACAGCATCACCGAGATGAGGAGGTGCACCGAGGAACTCCTGGACGCCGTGGACAACGGCAACGCCACCAAGGCCATGATCAGGGCCTACGAAAGGGGAGTCGACGACCTTCTGGAGGCTTACCAGCAGAGGGAGGCCGTCATGAAGGGCATAGCCGAAGGAGCGACCGAGACGGAGTGATCACATGGCAGAGAAGACGAACGTCATATTCTGGAACAACCAGGGACCGGACGACATAATAATGGCATACGAGCACGACGACCTGAGGACGCTCACATCCGTGACCGTCCCCGAGCACGCCGTGGCCGCGTTCATCAGGGACGGGCAGCTCCAGGGGGTCCTGGAACCTGGCAGGCACCTGATAAGCTCCAACAACATCCCCTGGCTGACCAAGATCTACAATCTGGCCCTGGGATACAAGGAGACCCCGTTCAAGGTCCAGGTCATCTACATCTCCCAGAAGATGTTCTCCGGGAAATGGGGAATCAGAGGGATGGTCAAGGCCGCGCAGGGATACGAGGTCCCGATCACCCTGATGGCCAACGGAGACTACCAGTTCAGGATCAACGACATCCCGGTGTTCTACACCCAGGTCCTGGGCGGAATGAAGAGCTACACCACCGCGAGTCTGAACGCCTTCATGAAGGGTTTCATCAACGAGCAGGTCACCCAGCAGCTCTCCAGACAGTACTACATGGAGGTCCTCAACAACCTTGAGATGGCTTCCACCTCGACCAAGGCGCTCATCGAGCAGTACTTCGCCCAGAGGGGTATCGAGCTCCTCTCCCTGAAGATCATCGAGGCCCGCACCACGGAAGAGGACCAGAAGAAGGTCTTCGAGTACCTCCAGTTCACGAGCGCTGCAGGCGAGTCGTTCAAGAGGTATGAGGTCATGGAGAGGATGGCAGACGCCATCGGGGACTCCCAGGGAGGCGCCGCGATGGGTACCGGTATGCTCCTGTTCCCCCAGATGTACCAGCAGCTCCAGCAGCAGCCGGTGCAGGGCGTACAGCAACAGCAGTACCAGCAACAGCAGCAGCCCAAGGTGCTCTGTCCGTACTGCGGCAACCCCAACGACTATCCGTACAAGTTCTGCGGGAACTGCGGAAAACCCTCGCCACAGATGCAGCAACAGCAGCAGCCCCCGATGGGAGCCCCGCAGCAGGGTGTCCCCCCGCAGGGAATGGGTGGGGCGCAGCAGCCTCCGCAGGGCGGAGCCGCACCGGCCAAGGCCTTCAAGAACTGTCCCTACTGCGGACAGGACATCAGCGGTCTGCCGAAGACCCCCAAGTTCTGCCCGTACTGCTCCGAACAGCTCTACTGATCAAACCGGAGGGGGACACCCCTCCATCATTTTATAACCGTCATATTGTGCGGGTTTTTACAACTCATTATATACAATCGGGAAGACACTGGATGCAATTGCTTTGAGTGCAGTTCCCGCATTCGTGTGGTTTTCAATCGCTCAGAAAAACAGGGTATCAAGGCCGATTGCTTTGCAATCTTGTTTTATCATAGATACCTATATATTGCATTCAGTGCAATTCCACCAGTATGGCATCTGATGCTTTTAAGGTTCAGCTGCTCGAGACCTTCGCCGCTCTTATTACCGCGGCCTTCGGACTTGTTGCGGCGCTTGCTTGGAATGAGGCTATCAAGGCAGCTGTCGCTGCGGTTTTCAACAGCAGCGATGACCTGGTCGGAATGACCGTTTATGCAATCATTGTCACCGTCCTCGCTGTCATCATGACCCTGCTCATTGCAAGGGCCCTTGGAAAGGCTAAGGACGCTCTCAAGGCGGCAAAGGAAGAGTGATTCTCACTATTCTCAACCCTTTTCCTTTATCTTTTTAGCAGTTTTCTCTTTCCTTCGCGGTTGCTCACGTAGCTCAGCAGTTTCGTACCCGTGAGTTCCACGCTCGACGGGCCTGATCTGACATAGAATATCTCTTGGCTCTTGTCCTTGAGGAAGACGGGCTGGGTCGTCACCTTCTGGCAGTCAACCTTCATTACGGATTTGCCGTCCTCGAATTCGATCGGTTTGAAGGTGATGTATGGGAGGAAATCGTCCCCGATTTTGCTCGATATCAGATGCGTGAGATGCAGGTTGTATTTGTCCTGGCTTTCGAAGCCGTCAAGATCGAGACCTAGCCGCACTCCCTGATCATCCACACCGATGAGGAGAGTGCCTCCTTCGGAGTTCATCAGCGCCACTATGGACTTCAGAACCGCAATCTCCATTCTCTTGTCCACCTCGTTGGTCTGGAGATTGGTCCTCAGCGTGGATTTGAATTCCGTGGTGACGGATTCCCCGTCGGAAATCATGGTCAGCACCTCGTCGCGTTCCATTCCCTCGAGTTGGAGAATCTTCGCATTCTTCTCGATGAAACTGTTCACGGTGAAATCGAAGAACTTCCTCGTCGGCTTCCAGATGTACAGCGCGGATATTATTCCGGCACCGACCATCAGCCACAGCGACTCCAACACGAACTTCTCGAGGAGAGGGGGACCTAGACGCTCGTCGAAAGTGGATAGGTAGTATTGCACTATGGCCATGACTGTGTATATGGAGATGGCTATCGCGATGGAGAACATCGCCACCAGCACCGGGTTCTCTTTGCGGACGCCGGGTTTGGACTTCAAGAGCAGATAGACGCTTATGATCCCAAGCAAAGCGAGGGATATGCCGGTGACCATTCCCGATATCCTCTCCCATGCGGCACCGGCAGCGAATACCCTTCCCGCCACAGACAGGTAGAACGAGATAAGCAGGAGTATCACCAATGCCGGGGGAATGTGTATGCGTTTCCTCTCGGAAGTGATGGTGACCATCAGGATCAGTATCACCGGGAAGATCAGGATGAGTTCCGCTGCGTTCCCATACACATATCCGAGTACCCCTATGAGGATCGACGCTATGACGGCCAATAGGTAGAATGCGATGGTTGCCGTCGATGTCGGGTCCTCGAAGGCTTCACGGATATGTGCCATGAGTCGTAATATGGAGGCGCTATTATAGCGTTGTCGACCTTGGGCGCATCTGGATTCGAGACTCAGGTTCTGGCCGCCAGATACTCATCGATGTCAAGGACGGTGTTGTCAAGACTCTGCCAACGGAGGGCCGGCTCATCTAAAAAATCGAGGACACCGTATTTTGTAAAGAGTTCCATTGTTTCTGGAGCTGAAAGGTGGTGGATTTTACGATATTCTTCTATGCAATGTATCTTAAACTTCATGGTTTCTGAAATCATCGCACGACCTCCGGCCATACCAGGTTTCCTTCGATTTCATCCGCGAATAACTCAGTGAGGTGAGCGGGACTGAGGTGCCATACCTTGGTCTCTTCGTTCTGTAGCCCTTCATAGACCTTGGAGCGCATGAACTCATCTATGGCGTGGTCTTCGGACCACCCGTAGCGGTCAATCAAGTTGCCAACGACCTCTATTGATAGTCCGCGTTTTATTATCTCGAACGTTCCCGGATTCATTACCTCACCTCCTTGTATCCGATGTATTTGATGCAGTTCAAGGATTTATCAGTATGGAAAAGTACTTGTCCGTCAAGTTTTGCTGTTTTCAGTTTGAGAATAGCTTCCTCTCTATCAATATCCCCTATTTCGAATCTAAATAGCGTTTCATAAACGCTATCATCTGCTACAGGGCCGATTACGATATCATACTCATGATTAGATTCGCCTTTACGGTTGGATATGATGAAATCAAACCATTCTGCCGTTGGGCCGTCAAATAAGAGGACTGTGCATTCCGAGTTTTCAGAATACTCATATTCGGAAACGTATGCTTGCTCTGAACCTCTCCTCTTACACACGATCTTGGACCAGCTTTCGGCTTGTTTTTCAGACCATGTGGTGTAGAATCCACTACCGAAATCGGTTTTTCTGTTTGGTTTGATTATTTTTGGCACGTCAATTATCTGGTCACTGCCATGGTACAGTCTCATATTGGTTGGTACCCCTTTCTTGAACATCTGCCTTCTCCTCGGTTGATATTGTGATGTTTTTAACACGGTTCTGAACGAGGACCGACGCCTCTTGTATTACCAATATAAATGAGATTCAGAAAACGGCCGCTTTCTGCTTTGGTTATTGGTAGGAGTGATTTTGCGAAAACAACAGGATACGAAGAAAAGAAGGGATTCCGGCACGGTTCCCCGTGCCGTAAATGGTTGTTCAGAACTTCTTTCCGATTTCCTTAGCCTGGGCGAGGATCTCGGGATGGGTTTTGACGTAATCGGGGGCGTTCTGGGTGATGACTCCCATCGATCCGATCACATCGATCTTGAAGAACCCGGACAGGACCTTGCCCATCTTGGCGGCGAGTTCCTCGGCACCAGCGGTTCCGGCGGTGGTGAACACCGCGGCCTTCTTTCCGGGAGCGAGGTTGGTGGAGAAGTCGGCGTTGACGTATCCGAAGAGCCTGTCCTCGAAGAGGCGGTACTGTCCACAGGCCTCACCGAAGTAGACGGGTGCGGAGACGATAAGACCGTCGGCCTCGCGGATGGCGTCGTAGATGGGGCTGAGCTCGTCTTTGATGACGCATTTCCCAGCTTTCTTGCAGCCGTTGCATGCCTGGCATCCGCGCTTGTCCTTCATCGCGTTGATCTTGAAGACCTTGACATCGTGTCCGTTCTCTTTGGCGCCTTCGATGGCGGCGTCGACCAATGCTCCGGTGTTCGAGTTCGCCCTGGGGCTGGAGATAATAGCAACTATGCTCATAGTATTCCCGTAAACTGATTGTACGGCAGGTATTTGTTATTGTTTGGATAAATACTGCAATAACAATCTCTGGATACCTCCAATAATCGGTATTTTCCGACCCGGAATACACGTTCCTTTTTATACAGGGTTATTTATCGGAGCCTTGAACGGAGTAATATACTTGCCAGGTGACAGTAGGAGGCCGAGGAGCGGGAACGGTTCGCAGCAGGGTTCCGGAACGAGCGGGGGACGTCCTCAGAACAGGGGCGCGCCTTCGGGTTCCGGGAGCGGCGACCAGAAGAAGGGGGGAGGCAAACCCAAGCCCAAGGAGAGCACCAAACGTCAGGCGATGCTCAACACGCATCGCATCAATCCGTTCAAGTACGACATGAACGAGGTGCTCTCGGCATCCTCGATGGATCCCGCCAAATCGTCCGCTTTTCTGGCGACCGTCATCGCAAAGGCTTCCCGCGTTTCCACACGCGACGCGAAGGATTTCGCCAAAACCTACGTGACCAACGGCGATCTGACCAAGGAGGAGTTCGACAAGATCTCGAAACTCCTCGACAGGTACAGCAAGTACCGCTGAGGCGCACATGAGGTCCGCGGAGCTCCGCACGGGACGCGTCTTCGTCCTGAAGTTGGACGAGGGGGAAGTCCTGAACGAGGTCGTGGAATCTTTCTGCAGGGACAACGGCATCGTCCGTGCCACCGTGAGTGCGGTGGGCGGCGCATCGGATTCATCCATTCTAGTGGTCGGGCCCGAGCTTCCGATAAGGGACAGGATCTCACCCCAGACCTGTTCGCCCGACGGTCCCTGCGAGTTGACCGCGTTCGGCACCGTTTTCCCGGATTCAGACGGCAACCCGGTCATGCACATGCACGGGTCGCTGGGAAGGTCTGGTGGGTCCGTCACAGGTTGCTTCAGGAAAGGTGTCGTCGTCTGGTTGACCATGGAGGTCGTGGTCACCGAACTTCTGGGCGAAGGTCCGGCCAGGACTGCTTCCGACCCCAGGCTCGACGGAAAACTGTTGGAGATACGCCGATGGCATCGGAAGAGGTTTTGAGGAAGACCCTCAAGAACGCGGACGGGAAGCCGTTCGCCAAGTACAAGGGCATCACGAACAATTTCGTCCTCGAGGATTTCGAGATCTTCTTCGATGATGTACAGAACGACAGGTCCGGACACACCGACGTGAGGGTCCGTGTGCCGATGAGGCGCGCGGGTTTCCCGGAGGACACGAGGAACAACGCCTCCCGTACCGTCGCGCTCAGGGACCTGATAGCCAGGAGGTTCTGGGAGACCTCCCGCGCCGTGGCCCGCTCACCGTTTCCGAAGATGACCGGGGGCGAGGTGTTCATGCCCCGTCCGGGACAGGAGATCGTGGAACGTTTCAGCGTGGTCGTGACCGAGTTTTACGTCGAGGCCAGGTTCAACGTCAACCTGCCGTGCGACGGCGGGAAGGTCAACGCGACAGCCGCGGAGGCGCTCATATTCGACAGGATCGCGTCCATCGTCTCCGAGTCGATGCTTTATTCGGCATACAAACCTTCGAAACTCTACAACCATCTCGAGACCAACGAGAACGCCGATTACATCAGGGACAAGTTGAAGGAGAAGGGCCTGGCGGCCTTCATCGCGGAGGGTTCCGTCCTGCCCCGTAGGGAGGACGACCTCGCACCGCTCGTGGATGCGGAGAGCTTCGACGTCCTGCCCGAGTACGAATGTTCCTTCGAGGTGCCGAACGGTCCTCCAGTGCGCGGGTTCGGCATACCTGCGGGAGTGACTATGATCGCCGGACACTCCCGTTCCGGGAGGTCCGGGCTTCTCGATGCGATCCTCGCCGGGGTGTACAACCACATCCCGGGGGACGGCAGGGAATACGTCATAACCAGGGCCGGGGCGGCCTTCGTCTCCAGCCAACCCGGGAGGGCGGTCACCGCCGTCGACGTCTCGTCGTTCCTGCCTGGGGCGAGGTCGTTCCAGACGTCTTCCGCACACTCGGCCATGTCGGAATACGCCGAGATATCCGAATCACTGGAGATGGGTTCCGACCTCCTGCTGATGGACGACGAGTATTCTCACCCTTCCCTTTTCAGGAGGTCCCCAGTCGACCCCGGGTCGGACCCGGTGACCGTGCCCGAGGTGGCCGGTTCTTTGGCGGCCCAGGGCGTCTCGCTCATAATCTCGACCAACGACGCGTCGGTGTTCCGTTTCGCGGACCGTGTGCTGCTGATGAGGGACCACCGCATCGTCGGGACGATGTCCGGCGGTTCGGAGGCGCCTTGCACATATACTCTCCCTTCCGACCGTTACCCCGTCTCCCGCAACGTCAGTTACGAGAAGGCGAGGAAGGAGGTGTTCACGGGTGTCGCCGCCATCAGGACCTTCGAGATAGGCGAGGTGAAGCTGGAGGTCCCGCTTGTACCGATCTTCGACATGGCCCAGGCACGCTGTCTGGCCGAAGTCCTCGCGGCGGCCAGGGATCTGATGGACGGAACCAGGACGTTGAGGGACGTCTGCGAAACCGCGGTCCGTGAGGTTTATAAGGTGGACTTCGAAGAAGGCAGGGGGATGTACCACGCGTCGGTGAGGCCGATGGACGTGGCGGCGGTCCTCAACCGTCACTCTTCGATGCTCATGATCCGCAAGGACTGACTCATCTGCGGTTGTAACTGTCCTGCCAGCGGTTGAAGACTTTGTCCGAGTACTGCGTCATGCGGACCTGATCTTCTTTGCTTTCGGGGACCACGAACCCGCTGATGGGGTATTCCTGGTCGCAGAACGGGCATCTGACGTACGGGCAGTTGCTTCCGGCCTGGGGGCACGCCTTGCATGCCACGGCCCTGGACTGGAAGAGGCTGAACTCCCTTCCGCAGTTGGGGCACAGGTACCTGCGGGCTGCGACCTTGAGGTCCTTCGTTATCCCAGCGGCCCTTTCCTCGGGGGTGAGCCACATGGGCGCCCTGGGGGATATCGGGCGGTTGTACGCGGGCGTGTCGTCGTCGTACGACATCGGTATCAGAGTCCCTTCGCGGCGGACACGATGTCTTTCAGAAGTTTCGTGTCACCGCTCTCTTCCACGATCGGTCCCGTCACGACAACGTCGGCCCGGGCCTTGTGGGCCGCCGCGGCAGTTTCGGGGGTACGGATTCCTCCTCCGACGATGAGGGGGACGCCGATGTTCTTCTTCACGGCCGCGATCATCTCCGGGGGCACGGGTGCGCCGGCGCCGGAACCTGCTTCGAGATAGATGAGCGACATCCCGAGCATCTCGCCGGCCATCGCGTATGCCACAGCTTTCTCAGGGTTGTCACGGGGAATGACCTTCGTCTGCGTTACTTTGGCTACGGTCATTCCAGGTTCGACGATGATGTAGCCCATGGAGATGGGTTCGATACCTAGTTTCTTCACGATGGGGGCGGCGAAGGCCTGCCCGGCGGTTATGAAGCGCGGGTCCTTGCTGTTCAGGATGCTCATGAACAGGATGGCGTCGACCTCGTTGGAAAGGGCTTCGGGCGACCCGGGGAAATAAAGGACTGGCAGGCCGGTGGCCTCCTTGATGGCCTTGGCGGTGCTTCCGAGGTTCTCGGAGGTGATGCCGGTGGATCCGCCGATGAAGAACGCGTCGGTTCCCGCATCCTGCATCGTCTTCGCCATCTCGGCCGCTTTTTCCGGAGTCTGGTCCTCGGGATCCAGAAGAGTGACGTGGATGGTCCCTTTATCTATCTTATCCAAGAGGTATTGCTTTACGGTCATCCTTTCCCACCTTCTGTGACAGTGTCTAGGGGTTGCAATGTTGCGGTTATATTAAAAATATGCAACCAGGCGGACGCACATTTTCGGCTGTAGCGTGCGTTTAGGTAGACTGCACCTGCAAATCATGGCAATCATGTGGGCCATGTTGCAGAAAGTCGACTTTTGGAAATAGTTATCTAATAGTTGGATATATAGTCCAATACGGCCCGTAGGCTAGGTGAGCGTTTGATCATTGATATCGAGGGTCTGGAATTCGGATACTCTAGCGTACCTGTATTGAAAGACGTGACAGTAACGATGCGGGGACCCAGGTTCATATCGATTTTGGGCCCGAACGGGGTTGGAAAATCCACGCTTATCCATTGCATCAAC
>JAFVET010000197.1 GCA_017475875.1 Candidatus Methanomethylophilaceae archaeon | reverse complement strand
TTGCTCGCCATGTTACCTTTTCTCGACAAAAAATGACCGGGGGAATTCCCCCGGATGTTTTTCAGCTCAGATAGCTCGCAGGATATGCGGAACCGTTGTAGTAGTATCCGCCCTGTGTCCTCACATCGATGTGTGCGACAGTGAAATCGTCGAACCATTTCTGAAGCATGTCCTGGGCCTCCGACAATGTGAACAAGTCGGGGTAGATCATGTGGGCGATCATTATGGTGAGCGCGTAACCAGATATCCCACCGAACATGTCGTAGGGGATTCCGATGCAGTTGCCGTTCTTGTATGCAGTGAGCTCCTGGAAAGTCCCTACGGTTGATTCGAACCTCTGGTTGAACTCCTCCTGCGTTATGATCTTCCCACTGTCCGGAGCACCATAGGCGAAACCTGTCTGATTCTGATAGATCAGAATGTACTTCAGGAGATCGTCATTGAGCAGGAACCATTCGTACGACCTGCTCGAAGCACCGAATTCCGAGAGCCCGGAGGAGTTGGTATATGCGTTCGCGACCAGGTTGGTGAAATAATAGTCGCCTTCCATCGGAGATGTGTACACGGAGATGGTCGTGGTGACACCGTCGTCCGCCACCTTCTTGGAACCGCCAGCTACGATGACGTTCGGACGTTCGGTGTTCTTCAGACGATCATTGATCTTATCTATCACCCCAAGGGCGTAATCCATGTAGGCCTTGGCCTTCTCTTCGGCCCCGAGTATTATGCCGAGGGCCATCATCGTGGGGATGCACCAATCACCGGTGTACCAGAGGAACACACACTGTACGCCCCTGTCCATGAGTTTCTCGAGAGCGGATAGGTTTACCGCAGTCGGTGTGGCGATGATGATGTCCACGTTGTTCTCCACGAACTTCTCGACCGCGTCGTCGGTAACTCCGCTGTTGTGGTTGTTCTTGGCGGTGTATATGTCGACACCAGAGAGGTCGTAAATGCCTCCGTAGTAAGCCGTCAAGTTGTTGGGGCCTACCTTGACCTGGTTCCAGAGTCCGAGGGCGGCCATCATCTCGGCCTGCTGCCAATATGTGACACCGATGTTCTTTCCTGTCATCGGGTACTTGACGCTCATGACAGTCCCGAAATGGGACATGTAGTTGAGTTCGCAGGACTGCTTGTTGATGATCTTGTTGACCAGAGTCACGTCTTTGTCGGTTATGAAACCGTCTAGATCCGCATCGGCGTAAGGGTATTTCACGGGGTCCCAACCATGGTCTTTGAGATCTTTGAGGAGCTCGACGTCCTTGTCATCGATGTAAGCGTCCCCATTGGCGTTCCCATAGATCGGGACCGTGGTATCGATACCGTCGCCTACGGTCTTCTTACCGTTGTTGGATCCCCCGGAATTGCCGAGGACGACATAAGCCGCCACTCCGGCAACGACCAGGATCGCAACAACGATTATCGCGATCAGCTTGTTATCCATTTTGACACCTGGATATAGAATCCAACTGTTACACAATTGTTATCATATATAAAATTAGCCTAAATAATAAAAATAAACAACAAATTAAACAGAAATAAATCAATGAAAAATGGATAAAAATATTAAATTGATTTTATGAATGGACATAACGACAGGCTTTGGTTGACCCATCACGCATTAATTGTCCATTTGACACCATGTCTGAGAGTTCCTGCTGTATGGTCACGGGTGCTATGTCGGGAAGTATGGAGGACACGTCGCTTTTGGTGAACCAACCGTCGAATGAACTCACGGCATGTTTGACGCGTTCACCCTTGCTCAAACGACCCAATGAGGGATCTGGGAACATCGTATCCATATCCTTGGCGGCCTTCCATAATTCGTCTATCAAGCTTATGAGAAAAGGCGTATACTCGATAGAATCAGACTTCATAGAAGATCTGTACAGCGCATTGGTATGGCCAATGGCATCCTCATAGATTTTCCGATCCAATGATACATACCTAATGAAATCGTATCCGGAATAAATCAACAGACGTTGCAACAATATACGATACATCCTACCGTTGCCGTTGCGGAAGGGACTGAGGTTCATAAAGTCCAACATGATGTATGCGATTGCCACCAACGGTTCAACCCTGTCATCGCAAAGGATCTCGTTACATGAATCACACAGTTCCTTTAGCTTCTGAGGTATCTCCACTGGATCTGCGGGATGCCTGACCGCCGACATCATCCCATACCCCACATGTGGTCCGCTTCTTCTTCTGAGGGTTCCCGCCTCGCTGCAATACCTATGCATCAAGGCATAATGGAGGTCGCAAACCATCTCAGGATTGAGACACTTATCCTGCATCCCATCCCTGGACATGGTCAACGCTTCGCAATATCCAGTAAATTTCATCTCTGTCTCGGTGGCAGGTTCCGTACCAGCTATGAGTTCCACGATCCTGTCCTGTTCCAGAACTATGTGTTCGACCGCGTTGCTGTAGAGGACGGATTCATAGAACGTTGAAGTTTCCATTTTCGAATAAGCCGAAGGATACAACGTTCTCCAGACGTTGCACTTTTCCTGTACCCTGGCGATGTAAGAGAGTTTCCTAGAAAGGTCCATTTCCACCCAGGAATCCTTCAAGAAGGTATAGTCGTATCCATCCATCTCCGATACATATCCGTCAAATGTGATTTAAGGGTTGACCCTGGGGTAGCCCCCAGCTAATCCCTCATTCGATTACAAGCCCGTTTCAAGAAGACGACGCATCCAAATGCCATCCAGACACGCACCGCCTGTACGCCAAATGGCCCGCCACCATCGCCAACGTGTCCGCTATCGGGAAGGTCAGCCAGACACACCACAGTCCGAAGAGGGACATGATCCAGAATATGGGGATCAGGAGGACCAGATGTCTAACGACGGTGAGCAGCGAACTCGCCCTCGGCATCCCTATCGCCTGGAAGAACACCGGGTACATCAGCGACGCGCCTACGGAGAAGAAGCTCAGTGCGATCAACCTGAAAGCGGTCACCCCTATCTCCACGACCTTCTCCGAATCCGTGAACAGCGATATCAGCCACCCTGGACACAGTTCGAAGAAGAGCACGCCGATCACCATGAAGCCCACGGACACCAACACCGAATCCCTGAACAGCTCCCTGCAGCGGCCGTAGTCCCTGCGGATGTAGTTGTAGCTGAGCACGGGCACCAGACAGGTCTGCATGGCGAACAGCGGGATGAAGAAGAAGTACTGCAGCTTGTAGTACAACCCCAGCACCGTGACGGCCTCGTCCCCGAAACCCGCGAGTATCACGTTGAAGACCACGATGTACACCGTGTACATGGCCTGGAGCAGGATCGACGGGATCGCGTAACGGTATATCAACGGGACGAGACGGTGCACGTCAGCCACGGACGGGATCCTGTGGAGTCCCCCGCGCAGCACCACCAGGGCCGCGATCGTCTGTGCGACCACGGTCGCCACCGCGGCTCCGGCGACACCCATCTCGGGGAACGGTCCCATGCCGAATATCAGAAGGGCGTCCAGGACTATGTTGCTGGCCGTACCGAGCACCTGCGCGACCATGGTGACGTTCATGTCCCCGTGAGACTGGTGCACCTTGGTCCAGTTGCTCTCGAGGAACAGCCCTATGCTCCCGAGGCACACTATGGTCCCGTACGTCACTGCGAAGTCGTACGCGGCGGCCTCGTTGACAGACGATGCCACGTACAGGCCCATCCCCGGGATCATCACGGCGTTGAACACGAACCACATGACCACCGCCATCAGGGTCCCGGTGCCGGACACCCTCCACGCGTCCTCCTCCTGACGGTCGGCGAACATCTTCGCCATGAGGGCGTTGACCCCGGTACCGGTCCCTACCGCCAAAGCGACGATCAGGAGCTGCAACGGGAAGATGACCGACAGAGCGGTTAGCGCATCCGCTGAATAGCTTCCCAGGAACAGACTGTCGACCACATTATAAAGGGCGACGACCAGGTTGGACAGGACTATCGGCGGTGCCACTCTCTTCAGGATCGTCCATATCCTGTCCTTCTCGAAAGATTCGTAATCCGCCGACATGTTGCCTCCCTTCATTGTAATTACCGTGGGAATCTTCCACGACCAAGGACCGAACTATCATGGACCCGTATATAACCGTAATCATGTTACGTCCGATCCATCAGGAATTCATCGCGACCTCGGGATACGTTACCGCTCCATCATGTGCACACCGTCTATTGCCGCATCCCAATATGGAGGAAAGCTGCAAACCACCGATTGACATGAATCGACCGTCCGGCATCATCCCTCTCCGCCGTGTCCCACCCGGACCTCGGCCTCCTCTTTCCCGTTTGACTTCTGGTATCTAGGTAGGCCATGTAGATACACGTCTGGAATGTGTTATATCCACGAAAACCAATCACAACGGCGATGGAAGAGCCTACCCTGAAA
Organism: Candidatus Methanomethylophilaceae archaeon; assembly: GCA_017475875.1. Taxonomy (GTDB): domain Archaea; phylum Thermoplasmatota; class Thermoplasmata; order Methanomassiliicoccales; family Methanomethylophilaceae; genus Methanoprimaticola. The sequence continues at coordinate 4,622 of JAFVET010000197.1, read as the reverse complement.
GATATCATGGTCCATAACGTAACCTGCGTATCGCCGGACATGACCGTAGAACAGGTAAGACAGAAGATCATCGAGTCCACCTTCCATGGATTTCCGATAGTCGAGAACGGATACCTCCTCGGTTACATCTCGGCGAAGGAACTTCTACGCCACATAGACAAGCCTGATGCGAAGATCAGAACCGTCATGAAGTCGATCACGTACTCGGTGGAGGTATCGGAATCCATCCAGGAGGCCACCAGGCGCCTGTTCAGATACGGGCTCCGCAACCTTCCCGTGGTGGATGAACAGGGAAAGATCGTTGGGATAGTCTCGAGCATCGACATCATACGGTCGCAGATCGAGAGAACCCACAACTCCAAGGTGGAGACCGTGAAGAACTTCCTGGAGAAGCATAACGGTCTGAAACTGAAACTAATCGAAAAAGACGTACCTCTGGAACAGATCGTCCCCACCCAGAAGAGTGTGCGCAAGGAAGAGCTCGACGGTAGGAAGTACGAGATCAAAAGAGGGCTCAACGAGAAGATCATCACGATCCAGAGGCGCAACGGATACCTCCTCGTGGACGGGCATCACCGCGCGATTGCCGCCAGGGACATGGGATTGAAGACGTTCAAATCCATAGTCCTCGTACCGAACGATCTCGATGTCAAACTGGGCCTCGAGAAGACCGCTGAGAAATGGGGGTTAAGGTCGCTCGACGACGTACACATCGATGATGGCCGGGAAAAAACAGAGATAGAAGTCACGGCCCTAGCATCCTCGGGGGAGGAGGCTTCGTCCCTCAACCAGAGGCTCATGGAGAACGAGCAATGAGCTACAACCCGTTCAGGGTCGATCTCAGCTACGATCCGGGACCGGATTTCAGGGATTCAATCGTCGAACACGCCGAGGACAGGGGGAGCCAATCCCCCTACGTCCCCAGCCTCTACAGCCATCCCGACTACGGGGTGCTGGACCGCGAACAGCGCAACTACTACTTCTACTGGAGGCACGTCCTCCGCTCGGGGAAATGTCTGGAGACAGACCCTGGTTACGCGTGACTGTTCTGTTGCGAATGCCTCTTCCTGGACAGGGACCCGATGAGGACCCGCAGGGAGCTGATGCTCGTGCTCGAATGCACCAGGGGCCACGGGATCCCCCGGGACCGCCTGTCCGAGTTCATATGGGACTACTGCCTCTACAAGAACCTAGAGTTCCCGGACATACCCCTGTCGAGGATAGGGGACAAGATCCACATCTTCCTGACGGAGAAGCTCCTCTCTCCCACCAAAGACCTTCCGCAGTGGGCGATAAACTACCTGAGCCGCCAGACGGTATCCGACAGATACTCGGACATGGTCAACGAACTCTTCAACAGGGCCTTGAGGAACATAGACGCCGACATGTGCAACACCGTCGGCCACGGACTATTGCTCGAATACTGTCAGAACGACCGCAAGAGCATAATCCACAATCTTTTCGAGGACATGCCGTACGACGGAGGGGAGGGTTTCTCCCACACGTTCTTCATCGTGAACGAACCGTTCCACGAGTTCTGCCTCGGCCTCATCAACTACTGCACCAGGGTCTGCGACAGCAGCTTCCGCAAGCAGGTGCCCCGCTCGTTCGACGTCGACATGCGCAGGATCGTGGACCGCACCGCATCGGGCATGATCGTAAGGTACGACAAACCGCCTCAACCGCCGGTCATGACCCGCCGGATGATGACCAAGAAGGAACTCGCGCTGTTCGAGATGGGTCAGGAACAGGACTTCTCCGATGGGCTCGACGAGGAGTTCGGGGACGACCCGGGTGCCGAGTTCCAGATACCGGTGATGATCACCGACCGCAACTGCAAGACGATGGTGAAGTACATCTCGATGTTCGACGACTTCAAAAGGCACTGGTTCGACAAGGCCGGACCCTGCCAGTACGTCCCTTCGAAGTACGACATAGCGAGCTACCGGTCGATGAACAAGAGCCAGACGGACTACTACCTCTATTGGCGGGACATGGTACGCAACGGTACGTACCTGGACACCGATACGGGTTACGTGGGGTTGTACATATCGGAACTGTTCAGCCTCAACCTTGGGGAATGGGGCGCGGAACAGCTGTTCGGCCTCGCACACACGTACGGGGACGACGACGTCCACGGGTTGATAGCGTCCGCCTACTCCGACTACTGCCTCTACAAGGGGCTCCCGATGCTCCATTCAGAACTGTACAGATCCTTCACGGACATGACGCCGCTCATCGAGATGCTGGTCCATGACTGGCCCCCGCTGTCCCTGGACTACCTTCTGAGGATATGCAGGAGGCCACCCGCAACCACCAGCAAGCTCCTCATGAACGAACAGACGGCGGTTGCCACCTGCAGGGTCCTCAAAGAGATGGACGGCGGCAGGGGCGACATCATCAAGACGTACGGCCTGGTCCAGAAGACCAGCTACACGAGGTTCGACGGCTACGTGATCGCGAAACCCGGAGAGGTCGTAGACAGGTTGTTCATGTACCGCGCCTGGGTGGGCAACAGCCAGTTGGCGGAACTTCTCAGTAAGATTATCAACAGGGTCCTCAAGGTCCAGCAGATCCATCGCGGGACGGCGGTGTCCCCACTCTCCCTCAACACCCTGGGAAGGAACTGGTGGAACGTCATCAAGACGATCACAGAAGACACCATAGAACAAAGCGAAAGATTCACAGCCGCCGTCAGGGCGGCCGCCATCGTCCTGGACGAGACGGCGGTGGCGAACGCGGAATCGGACCTCAAGGCGGTCACGGAGATGATGTACATCCCCGGGAACGAGGAACCCGTGGAGACCGCCGATGAGGAAGCCGGTCCGAGCGTGGACGGCGATCCATGGATGGCGTTCGTCGGTTCCCTGTCGGAGGACGAGCTCGCCTACGTGGTCTCCTGCATCGACGGCACCAGGAAGAACTCGCGTCTCGAGAGGTCCGTAAACGACGCCGCGATGGACACTGTCGGTGACGTCATATTGGACGGCGGCAGGGTGTTCGAGGAATACGTCGAGGATGTCAGGAAACACATCCCGCAATGACAACGTTAAAAAGAGGTGCGCATATCTCCGACCATGACCGTCAACGTCCCCCGGAGGACACTTGCCACGATGATGAACTCCCTTTCGTCAGGAGTGGTGCCCAGAAGGGGACTCGAGTACATAGCGGTGGGTCGCAAGAAGGAGACGGAGACCTTCGTCCACGACCTGGAGGACACCGCCGAGGGCGGAGGGGCGTTCAGGTTCATCTCCGGAAGGTACGGCAACGGCAAGAGCTTCCTCACCCAGATGATCCGCAACTACGCGATGGACAAGGGTTTCGCGGTCATGGATGCGGATCTGGCCATCAACAGGAGGTTGACGGGCACCCACAAGGAGGGCCTCAACACCTACATCGAACTGGTGAAGAACCTCGCCGTCAAGAGCTGCCCCGACGGGGGCGCGATGGATTCGATCCTCCAGGAATGGATAGAACATGTGGAGGACTCCCTCTCCGAGGAGACGGGGAAGCCTGTCTCCGAGATCTCCCCGGGATCCGTCGAGAAGGCCCTCAGGTCTTCGATATCGGGTATGAGCAGCCTCCCGTTCTACCAGGACTTCGTGAGCGTCGCCCTGTCGTATTGGCGGGACATGTCGAGGGACATCGACGACATCCCGGCTGCGAGGTGGCTGCGCGGGGAGATGCAGCTCAAGACCGATGCCAAACATCATCTGGGTGTCAACTCGGTCATCACCGATGCCAACTGGTACGATTTCATTAAGATCTGGGCGGAGTTCATGGTCCGCATCGGGTACAAGGGACTGGTCGTGTTCCTCGACGAGGCCGTGGTGCTGTACAAGCTCCAGAACCGCCAGTCGCGCAGCAACAACTACGAGAGGCTCCTCAGCATGTTCAACGACATAATGCAGGGGAAGTCGTCCCACCTTTCGATCTACGTCTGCGGAACACCCGAGTTCATAGAGGACCCCAACCGCGGACTCTACAGCTACGAGGCACTGAAATCCAGGCTGGTCCACGGCCGTTTCGAGAACGGTTACGACAACTACCTCGGCCCTGTGATCAACCTGCACCCGCTGACCAACGAGGAGGTCTACGTTTTGTTGAAGACCATACGCGACCTCCACTCGCAGCGCTTCGAATATGCGTCCAAAGTGACGGACGAGAACCTCGAAACCTATCTGAAGACGGTGATGGCCTCGGTGTCGTCCTCGATGATCACACCTAGAGAGATCACCAGGGACCTGATCAGCCTGCTCGACACGCTCCACCAGAACCCCGACGCCAAGTTCGAGGACATGGTATCCGGAAGGAAGGTCTCGGTAGACCACAACCCGGACGACGACCTGATCGAGGACCTGGAGATATGAACGACCCCTTCCAGGAGCTGCCCTGGTTCCTGAAGGAGTACGTCCACCAGAACCGGTGGGAGAGTTTCAGGGACATACAACTCCAGGCATTCGAAATCCTAGGAAATAGCGACAGCCACCTTCTTATCTCGTCCGGCACGTCCAGCGGAAAGACCGAGGCCGCGATGTTCCCGGTGATATCCAAACTGTACCGGAACCCGCCCCGCACGATCGGAGCCCTCTACATAGGGCCGTTGAAAGCCCTCATCGACG
>JAFVET010000196.1 GCA_017475875.1 Candidatus Methanomethylophilaceae archaeon | reverse complement strand
GTTCTGGGACAAGGATACGCTTCTCGCATCCAACCTCGAACTCGCCGGGCTGCACGTGATGAACGGCAGCCGTTGCATAGGGATATGCGACGACAAGTCCCTGACCCACATCGAACTGTGCAGGGCCCGCATCCCGTCGCCGAGGACGTCGGTGCTGCCGCTCACCTTCTCGGAAACGGACCTCACCCGCACCGTGGAATCCCTGGAGTCCTCGTTCGGCTACCCGATGGTGGTCAAGGACTGCCACGGGTCGTTCGGTGAACAGGTGAGAATGGTATCGAACCATGATGAGCTTCTTCTCGAGATATCGGACACGAGGGTCCCCACGATCGTCCAGGAGTTCGTCCCCACGGGCGGACGCGACGTCCGCGTCGAGGTCGTCGGAGGGGAACCGATCGCTGCGATGGAACGCAAAGCGCCAGAGGGCGACTTCCGTTCCAACGTGACCATAGGCGGTTCCATGAAGGCCGTGAACCCGTCCGGGGACGTGGAGGAACTTGCCATAAGGGCGGCCGAATGCGTCGGTGCCGGGTTCTGCGGGGTCGACATACTGTACTCCCCGTCCGGTCCGACGGTATGCGAGGTCAACTCCAACGCCCACATCCGCAACATCACCGACTGCACGGGGATTAGGGTGGCCGATCTGATCAGGGACCACGTGGTCTCGGAGTGCAAGAGATGACCGACTGCTGGATCCTCTACGACAGGTGCGACCTGGAACACAACCTCTTCTTCGCCCGGTCCCTGAGGGACAACGGTTCCAGGTTGGGGATGGACACGGAGATCGTCCTCACGGAGGATGCTTCGAGCCTCCCCGTCCCCGACCTCGTGATATCAAGGTGCCGCGACTGGGAACTCACGAAGAGAATCGAGGAAAAGGGCGCGACCGTAGTCAACGACCCCGAGGTCTCGAGGATCAGCAACGACAAATCAGAGACGTACAGGTTCGTTTCGAATCTCGGCATCCCATACCTCCCATACGCCTTCCCCGAGGAGGAACTGCCTCCCGGTCCCCCGTGGGTCGTCAAGTCGTGTCTCGGTCACGGGGGGAGCGAGGTCCGCTGGGCCGATGACGCTGAGACCGTAGAATCCCTCTTCGATGAACTCGTGGACAGGAAGCCCATGGTACAGAGCACCGCCCCGGTCCTCGGCAGGGACATCCGCCTCTACGCGTTGGGAGGAAAGCCGATAGCGGCCGTCGACAGAACTTCCGGATCTGATTTCAGGGCGAATTTCAGCCTCGGTGGGAAAGCCTCGCTGCTCCAGGACATACCTGACGGGATGCTCCGGATCTCGGAAAAAATCTGCGAAAAACTGGATCCCGACTTCGTGGGGATAGACTTCCTCCACGGAACCGACGGGGAAGTTTACCTGAACGAGATCGAGGACGTGGTCGGCACGCGCATGCTGTACGCGCTGACCGCCCTCGACCCCGCCAGGATGCTTATGGAATACGCGTTTCACTCGAAGATGTCGCGGTAAATGGAATCGACGAGTTCGGGATAGGTCATCCCCTTGGACTTCGCCACCTCGCGGACGAGGTCCATGGTTCCGGAACCG
>JAFVET010000195.1 GCA_017475875.1 Candidatus Methanomethylophilaceae archaeon | reverse complement strand
GTCCGTTGATTATGTCGGCGACCTTCTCGGGGTAGTCGGTGAGCGCGACCATGCAGCCTCCCCCGCCCGAACCGGTGAGCTTGGCACCGTAGGAATACGGCAGCGTGGCGCTGACGAGTTTGTTCAGTTCCTTGCAAGACACCCCGAGGATGGACAGGAGCTTGTGGTCCCTGGTCATGAGCCTCCCGAGCGCCTCAGCGTCGTTGCGCGCAAGCGCCAGGTATCCGTCGCGAGTCACGGATCCGATTTCCTCGACTATCCCGCGGGCGAACTTCGACCTGTTGGTGTACCTGCGGACCTTATCGACCTGCGGTCCCGTAGGTGCCCTGATCCCCGTGTTGCCTATGACGAAGCTCATCGGTGGCGAGTCGACCTCGTCGACCTTCCAGGTCCTTTCCCCGCGCGCGATCGTCCAGAGGTGTTTGGAACCCTTCCCGTCCATGTTCACCAGGACGCCTTTCCCGTGAACGCAGGCGGAGGCGTCCATGGGACTCCCGTTCCCCTGCGCGTACAGTTCCGCGTTGTAGCTCTCCAGGACGAGCTCCTGCTCGTCGAAGGGCAGGTTGCGCCTGGCCCTCAGGGCGAGGGCGAGGGAGGCGGAGAGCGCCGCCGAGGACCCCAGACCGGAACCCGCGGGTATCTCGCTGGAGGTCTGGAAGGCCATCGCGTGGTGAAGGTTCCTGGTAAGGTAGCGGAAGTGGGGCTGTCTGTTGAAGTCGATGCTCTCACCGTTGAGGGTGTTGTACGGGTTCCGGCGGACGCTGCAGCTGATCCTGCGGTCTATGGCCAAGACCATGGCCGGTTCCCCATACACCACCGCGTGCTCCCCCATGATGACGAACTTGCCGGGGGCGGATGCGGTGACCCAGTTCTCGGACATCAATCGTCCAACCCGTATCTGAGGAGCTCCTCGTGGAGGGAATCCCTCGGGCTCCTTTTTCCGAGCAGGGGCTGCGGGAGGTCCCACCACTCGTCCGCCATTTTGTCGAGCCTGTCGGAGAAGTCCTCGTCGCTCTCATCATTCCCCTGTTCGACCTTGTCGAGCGCATTGCTCAGTTCCTTGTAGACGTCGACGCTGAATTTCCTGTTGACCAGACCCATTGCGAGGTAGTGGTTGATGCAGGACACGACCTCCTCCGCGACCTCCGGGGATAGGCTCTCCATGACTATGTCCAACACGCTGTTGGCGGTCATCTTGAATATCATCGACTGACGTGCCTCCTGAGGAAGCTCCTTGTCGGAGTTGGCCGCCTCGACGAGTTCTGAACCGAAGAGGTCGTCCATCATCTGGACCCTCTTGTGGTTGTCTTCGAAGACGTATTCGACGAAGGTCTGCTCCTCGTCCTTCTCTGGGTCGTCCCCTCCGAAGAGGTATGCGTTCGGGTTGTCGTCGTCGGACATCGTTTCCACCTTCCTTCCGTGATGACCTTTGACAACATATCCATTCCCGCTTCTATCCTCTCCTCGGACGCGGCGTAGGAGAACCTGAGGTGCCCTTCGCCGTATTTTCCGAAGTAGCAGCCGGGCGTGCATATCAGGCCGTTGCGGGCCAAGGTGTTCCCGAGCTCCTCGGAGCCCACGTCCAGGTCGAACTTCGGGAACGCGTAGAACGCTCCCTGCGGCGGTGCGATGCTGAATCCGGGAATCTCGTTTATGCGCCTGGTGATGAGGTCCCTGCGCCTCTTGTAGGTGGCGCGGGCCTCGTCGAGGTAGGGGTCGATGGTGGGGAGGGCGTTGAGGACCCCGTACATAGCGGGCATCCCGGGACTGGCGCACACGTGGTACTGCATCTTCATCAGGGGACCCATGGCCTCCATGTTCGCGCATATGAATCCCAGGCGCCATCCGGTGACCGCCATCATCTTGGAGAAGCCGTTGACGACGACGGCCTTGTCCAACCTGTCCATGAACGACACGTGTTTGCCTTCGTAGACGAACGAGCAGTACACTTCGTCGGCGAGGATGGTGAGGTCGTGGTCCTCCGCCAGGTCCAGCAGGGCGCGTTTCGATTCTTCGGTAAGCACTCCCCCGGTGGGGTTGGACGGGGTGGTGACCACGATCATCGTGGTCGAGGGCATTATCTTCGACTTTATGTCCTCGATGTCCGGTTGGAACGTCTCAGTGAGGCGGTACTCGTCGTAGGTCCCCCCGACGAGCTGCGCGTGGGGACCGTATATCACGAAACCGGGACTCGGGACGAGGACCCTGTCGCCGGGATCGACCATGCCCATCGCGACTTCGAGAAGCGCGGAGGACCCGCTGGGGGTTATCATGACGTTGTCCGCCGTTATCTCACCGTAGACGGAGAACCTCTCCGCCACCGCCTGTCTGAGCTGGGGGAGCCCCATGGTCGGGGCGTACTTGTTGAGTCCCTGGAGGGCGGCGCGGTTCATGCCTTCGACGGCCTCCTTGGGGGGAGCCAGGTCCGGTTCTCCGAGACCGAGGTTGATGGAGTCGGGTCCGGCGAGGTCGAACATCTTCCTGATGCCCGACATGGGGATCTCGGAAATCCTCCTGGATGTCTTCATGCCGGGATGATTAGGGAGCGCGTTAATAAACTGTCGTGCGCGCGTATTATCT
>JAFVET010000194.1 GCA_017475875.1 Candidatus Methanomethylophilaceae archaeon | reverse complement strand
TCTTGTCCGTACAGGGTGAGGTACCCTGTAGTAGTGAGGTGATGTTGAACCCTTATCTTATTCTTTCTCATAATGGAGAGGGATTGTGACATGAAAACACGACCCACACAGCCTGGTGGCGGCAACGGTGGCTCGCCTCCCCTCGACCCCATACCGACGTTCCAAGATCGGAATTAGGAAAGTATCCGAACGGCGATGGAATCTGGTCGTGTTCACGGAAACGGATGACGCATCGGCAATGCGGGCATGCAAACGGACGTGCCTCCGAAGACGGAGACGCGAACATGCCATACGAGAGTTTATAAAATACACCATGATAGCCCGAATTGGTGTCAACATGGCCGAAGAGTTCGATTATGCTTCATTGCTCAACAGGGCTAAAATCGCATGCCCGGAGACGATAGAGAACCATGAGAGGTTCGAGATCCCGGAGCCGGAGGTGCTCCAGGAGGGGAAGATAACCGTCCTGAGGAACTTCATAGACATCACTGACAAACTGCGCAGGGATCCCCAGCACCTCCTGCAGTTCCTCCTCAAGGAACTCGGTGCCCCCGGAAACGTGGAGGGGCGCAGGGCCGTCTTCAAAGCCAAGATCAGCGCCCAGTCGATCAACGACAAGATCCAGATGTACACTGAGACCTACGTCATATGCTCCGAATGCGGCCTCCCCGATACCAAGATCTCCAGGGAGGACAGGACCCTCGTGCTGGAATGCGAGGCGTGCGGTGCGAGGCGCCCGATCACGGTCAGGAAATCCGTGAGGGCAGACACGGCCAACACCCTCCGCGAGGGCGACATCATCGAGCTCACCATCACCGACGTCGGCAAGAAGGGCGACGGGGTCGGGAAGTTCTACGACTACCTAGTCGTCGTCCCCGGCACCATCAAGGGAAGCAACATCCACGCCAAGATCACCAAGATCTCGGCGAAGACCGCTTTCGCAGTCCCGACCACCGAAGCGGCAACCCGCTGATGAGGTATTTCGTCGAATCCTACGGATGCACGATGAACTTCGGCGAGGGCAGGATGCTCGCCGAGGAGATGTCGTCCCTGGGATACGTGCAGTGCGGTTCCGCCGAAGAGGCGGACATAGTCGTCCTCAACACCTGCACCGTGGTCGCGACCACGGAGAAGAGGATGATCGCACGCATCTCGGAACTCAAGAAAGAAGGCAAAGAGGTAGTGGTAACGGGTTGCATGGCCAAGGTACAACCCAACCGCATCCAGATCCGCCTTCCGGACGCTCCCATCGTCCCACCGAGAGAGTACAATCATTTTTCTCAAACGATAATAGACCGTTTCGGAGTCGCCGGACCGCCTCAGCCGGTGAACTTCGGTAACGATGCCATAATCCCGATTGCACAGGGATGTCTCGGTGCGTGCACGTACTGCATAACGCGGTTCGCCAGGGGGGCGCTTATGAGCTACCCCCAAGAAGACCTCGTCTCGAGGTTCCGGACTTTTGTGAACGGTGGTTCCAAGGAGATCCTGGTCACGGCGCAGGACACCGCGTGCTACGGTGCAGACACGGGTACGAACCTGGCGGAACTCCTGCGTTCGATGCTCGAAACAGACGGCGAATACCGCGTACGCATCGGCATGATGAATCCCAACAGGCTCGGACCGATCGCGGAGGATCTTCTTTCCCTGATGGACGACGACAGGCTCTACCGTTTCCTCCACATCCCGGTACAGAGCGGAAGCGACCGGGTGCTCGAGAGGATGCGCAGGGGATACACCTCTTCGGACTTCATGGAACTCGTCGACACGCTGAGAACTTCACGTCCGGACATAAGCATAGCCACAGACATCATCACCGGGTTCCCCGGGGAGACGGACGAAGACCATGAGCTGACCAAGGAACTCGTCAGGAACCTGCGTGCGGATACCTTGAACATAACACGCTTCTCTGCAAGGCCCGGGACAGTGGCCGAGCACATGGAGCCTGTCCACGGGCGCATCGTCAAGGAACGTTCGACAGAGCTTACCGATCTGAAGAACGAGACCGAACTCGATGTCAACAAAGGATTGGTGGGCAAGGATTTCGTGGCCATGGCCACGGAACACAAGGATGGAACGGTGATGCGCACCAACAATTACCGTCCCATCGTGGTCAAGGAAAAACTCGAACTCGGCGGGTTCCATCGGGTCCACGTGGACGAAGCCAGGTCGACATACCTTATAGGGCACTTGGCGTGAACACGGAGCAGAAAAACCCCTACGAATCATATCCCCGGACGGAATGACCGACAGGTCCTTCCGAATAACGGTTGAACCAAAAGATGATATATCTGTCCACGGATGGTCGCACCATAGTCCTGTGGTGTAGTGGTCAATCATGCTGGCCTTTGGAGCCGGCGACCCTGGTTCGAATCCGGGCAGGACTACCATCATGATTTCTGTTGCCCGGTGCCTATGAAACGGATGACGTCTTCCGCAGAAGATTCGTCATAGAAACTGCCGCCTTCCATCATGGCGTCGAATATCGGCTGGTTGTACTGGTTGAGACCACCCAATTTGATTTTTGCCGCAATGACGGCGAATAGGATCTTCTGGAACACGTTGAGCTTGGAACGGTCGATCCATCCGCGGAGATAAAAGATGGGGACACGGATCTTGTTGTAGTTGGTGACCTTCACCTTCTTGAAACGGGACTCGGGCTCGATCCCCACGACGACCACTGCCTTGAGCTTCATATCGCCGACCTTGTTCAGACCCACGACCCTCGCACCACTGATCCATCCCACATAAAGAATCTGGTCATCTAGATCCTTCGAAACTTCCTTGATGCTGAAACATTGGGAACCGAGTGACGTTGCGATATGCTTCGCATAGGCCTCGGACGAACCTGACCGCGATGAATAAACTACAGTAACCATGGTATCGATGTATGAGAATTGGAATAGAAAAGATATGACGTTCGATGCTACGTTTAGTGCATGGTAAGCTGCCACGGAATCGCGGGAAATCCGTTCAGGATTTCCTTGCAATGACAGTGTGAGGGTGGGATCGCTCCCAC
>JAFVET010000193.1 GCA_017475875.1 Candidatus Methanomethylophilaceae archaeon | reverse complement strand
TCTATCAGCACCTTCCTGCCATCGGCGTCGGGCACTTTGAGCTTGATGCTCTCGGCATTGGCGAACGCTTTGTGCTGCAGATCCCCTTCGTCATCCATGACCGACCATTCGATCCTTCCGTTGGCCGCCATGAACATGTTCCAGTTCCAATCCTTGTCGCAATAGACGGGGACGCTGAGGGGGTCCGATGAGGACATGGAATCCATGGCGAGTTCCCTTCCTGCCTCCTCCAGCGAGGCCATGTCAAGATTGGTCTCCGGACGGATCCCTGCGATGGCCATGATCGGCTCTATGGTGGACATATCCATGATACGACTGAGATATCCGAGGTCGGAGAACATCGAAGCGTTCTCCGAAACGGTCATGCGAAGCATGGACGGGTCCTGGTAGACTCCGGCCTCCTTGCAGTTGGCGAAGAACTCGCGGTAGACCTCCTTCGATTCCTCGAGGGCGGCGACGATGCGTTTGTCCGCCGCCTGCACCAGCCCTTTCGCTTCCTCGAGCGCGTCCGCACCGGTCCCGGTCCAGGCGCCCCTGCAGGAGAGGTCGAGCTCCACCTTCAGGCGGTCGCTCGCGTACAGGTGGTACGGATACTGCCTGCAGTACTGCGTGCGGTGGTCGTAGACGTCGCAGCGCCTTCCGTTGAGGAAGACGCACGAACCCATCCCCTTCTTGAGCTGGAGGCCGAAGTACGGTATCTCGCCTTTGGTCTTGACCAGCGCCCCCGGATAGTTCTTCCTGAAGAACGTGCGTTCGTCGGGCAGCACCTCCGGCTGGCAGAGGCAGCACATCCCGCATCCGGGCGGGCAGTCGACCTTGCGCCCGGCGACCTCCGAATAATCGACCTCGTAATCCATGACAGACATCCCTTCCGATCGGCTCTCCGCAGAACTCGGAGCCTTCGACCTGTATCTCCCCGCCCAATATCACGGTTTCGGGGAACACCGCGGGCATTCCGACGTACGGCGAGTGTCCGCACTTGTAGTGCAGCCTCTTCAGGTCGATCGGGGCGGAGTTCCTAAGGTCGAACACTGCTAGGTCGGCGGATCTGCCGACCTCGATCTTCCCCTTCTTCACCTCGAAGACCTCCGACGGCCTCTCAGCGCACATCCTGACGGCGAGGTCGAGTCCGATCCTCCCCGCGCGGACGGCCTCCATCATCATGGGGACCGCGGTCCCAACACCCGGGATCCCGCCGGGTGCGGATTCGAAGTCTTTTTCCTTTTCTTCGATCGTGTGCGGGGCGTGGTCCGTGCCAATCATGTCTATCTCCCCTGCGAGGAAGCGCTGGTAGAGGGCCTCGCGGGTGGCCTTGTCGCGGATCGGGGGGTTGGTCTTGTAATAGGCGGACGACTGGTGGTCCACGTCGAAGAGCAGGTGGTGCGGGGTGACCTCGGTGGTGAACCCGGCCTTCCTGGCGATGTCGAGTCCCACGGTCGAGGTTATGTGGCAGATGTTGATCTTCCTCCCGGCGAACATCGATGCGAGTCTGGCGATGGCGTGGCGCTCGGCCTCTATGGGACGGTTGCGCATGTGGTCCCTGCAGTCTTTCTCAGGCATCTTGAATATGATGTCGTTGTCCTCGGCGTGGACGCTGAGCCTCTTGCGGATCTGCATGACCCTCGACACCGCCGTGATTACGTCGCCCTCGTCGTTGAGGAGGATGTCGCCCGTGGTCGAACCCATGAACAGCTTGTATCCCACGACCTCGTCGGCTACCGGACGCGGGTTGCTGTCCTTCGTTATCGCCGCCAAGAGGCCGTAGTCGGTGTACGAGCGGCCCTTGATCGCCGCTTTTTTCTCTTTAAGCGTCGCGAGGTCGGTGACCGGGGGCACGGTGTTGGGCATGTCGAACACGCACGTGACGCCGGCGCATACCGCCGACATGGAGCCGGTACCGAAATCCTCCTTGCGGGTGAGGCCCGGGTCCCTGAAGTGAACGTGGGGATCGACCATCCCGGGGAGGATGACGCCGTTCTCCACGTCGATGCACCTGTCCCCTCTGACGGAGGACTTGGCTATCTCGGAGATCCTCCCGTCGTCTATCCCTATCTCCGCGTATCCGAGCTTGCCGCCGATGTACGCGTTGCCGCGGAGGACGAGGTCGTTCATCGGAATCGCTCCGATACCGTCAGGTCGGTCACGGGGATGGAGCCCGTCCTGGGTTCGGAAGGCGGTTCCTGGGGGTCGTCGTTGATCTCCACCCTCTGCGCCTTCTTCCTCGCCCTGCACTGGTCGTTGTTGCGGCACGCGCTCTGCTTCCAGTTCTTCTCGGTGGTCTCGGCGGCCTCCTTCATGAACTCGGGGAGTGGTGCGCGCATCAGTATCGCTGACATGCCCGCGGCGAACTCCATCCCCATGTTGAAGAAGTGCTTCTGGACGACGGGGTCGGTGAACGCGTTGTATGCGGTCTCGGCGACCTCGCGGGTGTGGCTGTTCATGTCGTCGACGGTCTTCTCGACGCGATGCGCGGTCTCCTCGGCCTTGTCGAACCCCTTCTGCACCATCTGGCTGGCGTTGGTCTTCTGCAGTTCCATCATCTTTTCGATGAGTTCCCTGTTCTGTCTCACGAAAGCTTCGAATTCCTCGTCCGACATCATGATCCCTCTTGAATACGATACGTAGTTTCTGGTCCTTGAAATCTGCCCCCGTTATCTCGCTGTGTATCAGCGTGTCGGGCAGGTGTATGTTGCATTTCTGGCTCCCGACGTGGACCATTATCGTCGAAGAGTCGAGGCGGAACACCTCAACGTCCGCACTGGAGACGAACGGCATGAGCATCGTCAGGTAGCTGTTCTCGTCGTCGTTCGAGAAGCTCATCGGGCTGGATTTGGAGTAGAGCGTTATCGGATCCTCCTTCCCGAAGATCATGGTGGCCATCTGGTCGAGTTTGTCCAATCCCCTGAGCTCCGTGTTCATCATGTAGCACGTCTTCATCACCATCGGGTCGAAGGAGCTGTGGATGGTGTCCATGTACCGCTCCTGTTCGGCGTACTTCTCTGCGAGGAACCCCTGTGCGGCCTCCTTCGGGATGAGGCGGTTGACGACCAGGCACTCCACGTTCTTGTTGTACAGAGAGAGGTACGTGTAGGCGCGCATCGTCTCCTTTATAACCATCTTCTCCGGGTTGAGCACGAGTCTGACGCTGGTCTGTTCCGGGTTCTCCAGGATGACCTTGACCTCCTGCATGGTCTGTTTGAGGGATTCTATGGTGTTCATGACGTCCTTGCTCGGGAGGGGCAGCTCCATGACCTTCCCCACCGTCATCCTCGCCACGGAGATGAATCTCTTCAGCATGCCGAAGAGCCTGTCGATGTACCAGTTGGACACGTCTGGGAAGCTAAGGAGTCTCAGCGTCTCCCCGGTGGGGGCGGTGTCCATCACGATGACGTCGTAGGCGTCCCGCTTGTTCAGCATGTTCACGTAGAACAGGGCCGCGATCATCTCCATCCCCGGAAGTATCGCCATCTCCTCCGACGAGATCTCCCCCATGCCCTGCGAGATCATGAACGCGGAGATGTACTGCTGTATGTCGTACCAGCGGGTGCGCATCTCGTAGATTATGTCGATCTCCAATGCGTCGAAGTTCTCCGCCACCTCCGTGATGCGGGTGCCTAGTTTCATGTCGAGGGAGTCCCCGAGGGAATGCGCGGAATCGGTGCTCATCAGCAGTGTACGGTAACCAAGTTGGGAGAGGCGGTATGCGGTCGCGGCGGAGGTCGAGGTCTTCCCGACCCCTCCTTTCCCGGTGTAGATGATCAGCCTCATGGCTGGGGGATGACATCGCTGGTTAATAACACGGCGCATCGGACGGTTGTATCGCAAAGGAATGTGGGAGAAGTTGGTGCCGGGAATGGGGTTCGAACCCATGACCTTCGGATTTCCCTGGAAGAGGTCTATTGACCAGAACCCTATGAGTCCGACGCTCCACCAGGCTGAGCCACCCCGGCCTTGAACGGTGGATTAGCTTGGGGTTTATATGGGTTTCTATGGAGTTTCTTTCCGATCGATCATGCCGGAAGGTGAATCTGAAAAACAGGTACTCAACTGGTGAGTGTGGTAATGCTGGGTGGAATGCTATGAGTTCCGGATCGATGACTCGGATTGACATCCTCGTTACCCGTTCTAGAATGCTATATTGTCCATTGACGAATGAGCGCAGATCGTCGAAATATGTGCGTTCCGATGTCCCGTTTCCGGTTACGAATACCACAGGAGTCTTGGAACGATGTCCGCTTTTCCGATAGTTATCGATGCCTTTGGCCATCCATAAGACCTCTGAAAGTGACTTCCGGGACCGCATCGTACCGTCCGAGGAGGTACGATTTCAATACGATCTCGTCTTTGCGGACACCTCTGAAGTCGGACAGACAATAGAGTGTCGACGATCCGTCTCTGCGGTCTTTGTCGGTGAAGTAGATCTGATCGCGCCTTAGGAGTTCATCCGTGTCCATGAGTCCGACGTCGTGTGTCATCACTACCAGCTGTGCTCTGTTCGGGTTATTCTCCGAAGAAAACTGACTGACGAGCCAACGGGTCAGTATCGGGTGGAGGTGGGATCCGAATTCGTCTATGATGAGGGTGCGACCGTTCATGAGAGCGTCCATCAAAGGACCCATCATTCCGAACATGCAGACAGTTCCGGTTGATTCCAGTTCGATCTCGAATGGTATTCTCCTGGTTTCGTTCCCATGGTCGCAGAAACCGTGCACCAGGCGTATCGACCCGAACTTGAGCTTGCCATCCTCGTCGGACGGGATGCGGTCGAACAGGGTCGGAGGGATTTCAGACCTTATCGATTCCCTGTCGAGTACGTGTTCGGTGCTGTCGAAGTCCACAATCCCGAGGTCGGCTTTTCTGAGTCCTTCGATGATCGCCTTCTTTCTGGATGGGTCGTCGGATGCCCAGGCGTAGGACAGTTCAGCCATGTGCGATATGTCTTCCGATTCCAGGATTATCAGTCCGAGGATCATATTACGGACTTTGGCGCAGACCTCGTCGTTGTATTTCGCACCTATCACCAGGAATGTGGAGGCCGGGGTCAGGAATGCTTTCATCTTTTTCTGCTTCGGACTGAAGGTTTCGTTCCCATCACATCTTCTGAACACCATTCTCGGGCGACCCATCGGCCGGTACACCAGTGATTCTGAAACGACGTGGTCCTTGACGAACGATACCGCGTATTCGTATACGATATCTTCCTCGATGAAACGGATGCCTAACGAGATTGGCCCGTGTGCATGGGTATCGTCAAGTTTGAATGGGTGGTACCACGGATATCTGAAACCTTCCACGAAAGCATCGGAGACTATCGAACTCAGGGCGCGGAACGCCTGGAACAGATACGATTTACCGGATGCGTTCGGGCCGAAGACAGATACAGAAGAGAGTATTCCGCTTTTCAGGGTTCCACATGGGATGACGTTCTCCTGGTGTTCCCCGCGTTTGGTGGCCTGGAGGCTGAATGTAGTGCGGTCACGGAACGGGCCGAAGTTTTCCAAAGAAAAGTCCAACAGCATGGTTGCTCTCCTGGCTGATGTATACTAGATGGGAACTACATAAGACTTATCTTATTAAATTTGAAAATTTATCACAAAATTTGTATTCAAATCTGGAAATTAATAGTGCTACGAGTTCTAGAGTCGATGACTCGGACTGAGGTCTTCAACACTCGTTTTCTAATGATCATTCCCGACATCACCGCGTTTCAGTCATGCCGTGCCGCCATACGCAATTGTATTCTGATGCCTCGCACGACTTTTCATTGAAATTGCAAGCCGGGGTCAACTTCGGATTGTTTATCCGGATAATCTGCGGTTAGGGACCGTAGGTCTCGACAGGATACAAAAGGGCTCTTCAGAGTTCGAAGTGGGTTGGTGATTGACAGGTCCATGTCGATAGGCCTCGGTCTGTCAACAACTATTCTACTCTAAATTCAAACGAATCAAAAAAAAGGACCGGCCCGAAGGCCGGTAAGAAGTTCATTCCTCGGCAGCGGTTTCTTCCGTTGCGGGTTCCTCTTCGGCGGCCTCTTCGACAGGCTCGGCCTCGGGGATGATGGATTCGGGAGTTCCCTCTCCGAACGC
>JAFVET010000192.1 GCA_017475875.1 Candidatus Methanomethylophilaceae archaeon | reverse complement strand
GATCCAGACGTGTTGTTGCTCGACGAACCTACCCTCCATCTCGACATCAACAACCAGTTCGAACTGATGGACCTGGTGAGGGAACTCGGTCACGAGAAGAAAATCCTGGTGGTGATCGTGACACACGACATGGTTCTCGCCGCCAGGTACTGCGATCAGATAATCATGATGCAGAAAGGGGAGATCGTGGATATCGGCGATTGCGAATCCGTAATAACCCATGAGAACATGCGCAACTATTTCCACGTGGAGGCGAATATAGGCTATTCCGAAGAGATCGGCGGATTGAACGTCTTCCTCCTGGGGAAGAGCAGGAACCCCTCCCCAAATTGATTTTTAATTTCGGTGAATCGCATGAAGAGGATATGCTACCCGTTCACGGCCATCGTCGGTCAGGACGAGATGAAGGACGCGTTGGTTTTGAACACCGTCAACCCCTCGATAGGAGGGGTTCTGATCAGAGGCGAGAAGGGGACCGCCAAGTCCACCACCGTGCGTGCGCTCGCCGACCTTCTCCCGGAGAGGGACGTCGTCGAGGGTTGCCCGTGCGGATGCTCCTGGAACGACCCTGATTCCGCATGCCCCGATTGCAGGGTCCGCATCGAGGCCGGAGAGGCCCGCAGGGCCTCGGCACCGATGACGGTGGTGGAGCTCCCCCTAAGTTCCACCGAGGACCGCGTGGCCGGTACATTGGACATCGAACATGCCATCACCACCGGGAAGAAGAAGTTCGAACCTGGTATATTGGCGAAGGCAAACGGAAACATACTCTACGTGGACGAGGTCAACCTCCTGGACGACCACATTGTCGACCTGCTCCTCGACGCGGCGGCCATGGGTGTGAATTACATAGAGAGGGAAGGCGTCTCGTACTCCCATCCTTCCAGGTTCATCCTCGTCGGGACCATGAACCCGGAGGAGGGCGACCTCAGGCCACAGCTGTTGGACAGGTTCGGGTTGATGGTGGACATCAAAGGAGAGCAGGACGAGAAGAAGCGCTCCGAGATCATCCGCAGGAGGCTGGCCTTCGAGAGGGACCCCGAAGGGTTCTCGCAGTCGTACTCGGGGAGCAACGCCGAGCTGCGCGACCGCATCGTGGAGGCTAGGGCCGCCGTCAGGGACATAATCCCGGACGACCGCACGTTGGACATGGCGGTCAAGATCTCGCTGCATTTGGGAGTAGACGGTCACCGTTCGGACCTAACGCTTGTGAAGACCGCCTGCGCACGCGCCTCGTTGGACCATCGGGACAAGGTGACCCCCGAGGACGTCGTGGCCGTGTCCAAGCTCGTGTTGCCGCACCGCATGAGGAAGAACCCGTTCCAGGATTCGTCACTCGACGTCGGCGGTCTCGAGAACTGGATGAAAGAGACCTTGGCGGGACTATGAGGGCGCATCTTCCGCTGGCGGCGATGTCCGGCATGGAAGACGTCTCGGACGCTTTCCAGTGCCTGATATGCTCGCCCGACGTCCGCACGTTGCTCATCATGGGTCCGACCGGGACCGGGAAGAGCGTGGCCGCGCGCAGCATCTGCGGTTTCGCCCCGGACAAGGAGGTCATAGAGGTTCCGCAGAACGTCACGCGCGAGCAGCTGTTCGGATCAGTGGACATCGAGATGACGATACGCGAGGGCTGGAAGGTCGGTTCGGAGTCGATACTCGGCAGGGCCGACGGAAACATCCTGATCGCGGACAACGTGAACCTGCTTCCCGACGACATCCTGCAACCTTTGGTAAACGCCATCTCCGACGGGATCGTGAGGGCGGAGGTCGGTGGCATATCCGTAGATTCCGCCTGCGATTCCATTCTGATCTGCACCATGGATCCGGCCGAGGGCGAGCTGAGCGGCCACATGATGGACCGTTTCGACATGTGCGTGACGCTGGGTTCCACCGAGGACGAGACCGTCAGGAAGCAGATAATTCGTACAAACTTGCGTTACGAGGCTGACCCGAAGGGGGTGCAGTCCGAATACGCGGACCGCGAGGCTGCCGTCAGGGAGAGGATCGCCAAGGCCAGGCTTCCCGACGTGGAGGTCTCGGACGGTTACATAGATCTGATTTCGAAGATATCCTCGGAGATGTTCGTCGAAGGCCACAGGGGCGATCTCTCCGTGCTGAACGTCGCTTGTGCGCTTTCGGCCCTGAACGGCAGGAAGCACGCGGGCGTGGAGGAGTTGAAGGAGGCCGTGAGGCTCTGCCTCCAGCACAGGAGGCGTTCCCCTCCGGAGGTTCCGCCCGAACCGCCACCACAGGAACAGGAGCCCCCGCCGGAAGAGGACGAACAGGACGAACCCGACGAGCGGGACAGGGACGAGGACCGGCAGGATAACGAACAGCAGCAACCCAGGGAGGCACCGGAACCGGAAGACGGGGACGAGGGCGATCCCGGGGAGGAACCCGGGGAGGACAAGGTGTTCGCGGTCGGGGAGGAGTTCGACGTCCGCGACTACATCCCGCCCGAGAGCCGTACCAACCGCAACCGCAAGACCGGGAAGCGGGACCTCTCCAGGTCGAACGACAGCTCCGGCAGGACCATCGGGGACAGGATCCCCCTGGGGAGGGTCTCCGACGTGGCGCTCGTCGCCACTCTGCGTGCCGCGGCACCCTATCAGACTGTCCGCGACCACCAGGACCTGGCGGTGGCGATAAAGAAGGACGACCTGAGGGAGAAGGTCCGTGTCCGCATGAAGGGGACGAGGCTGCTGTTCGTCGTGGACGGTTCGGGTTCCGTCGGGGCCCACGAGCGCATGGTGTCCGTCAAAGGTTCCATTCTGTCGATGTTGAACGACGCGTACCGTCGCAGGGACGAGGTCGGGATGGTGGTGTTCCGCAACATGAAGGCCGAGACGGTCCTTCCGATGACCCGCAGCGTCCTCACCGCGTTCAAGAAGCTCAAGGAGCTGCCCACGGGAGGTCGCACGCCCCTCCTCTCGGGACTGGCCCTCGGTTACGACATACTCAGGCGCGAGGCGGAGGCCGGTTACGAGCCCGTGATGGTGGTGCTCACCGACGGCAGGGGAAACGTGGGTCTCGAAGGTGGGAAGCCCACCCCGGAGGAGACCGAGAAGGTCTGCGGGGCGCTTCGCGAGAGCGGGATCAGGATAATAGTGATCGATACCGAGGTCGGTCTCCTGCGTTTCGGGAGGGCCAGGGCACTCAGCGCCCAGCTCGAGGGCGAGTACCTGCTCCTCGAGGACCTGAACGCCGAGAGGCTCACCGAGTCCATCCGCGCAGCGATGTCGGTGTTCGACCGAGGTCACCGACGGGCTTCGGCCTTGGACCTCAGCTCCTCGGACACCGACCCGGCCTCTTTCATCCGGGCCTCCCACTCCGGAAGGCTGTCGTAGCTGTAGACGTCTATGCTGCTCCCCTGGTATTCGCCCTCTCCGGCGAGGGATTCCAGGTCGGACTCCAGCTCCAAGAAGCGGTCCTGGAGAAGTTCCAGGTCCTCGTCGCTGGCGTTCCAGAGTCCCCTCTCGTGGGCCTCGAGCAGACGTCTCACCAGTTCCCCCGCGGAGTAGACGTTGTTCTCCCGGAGGAAGGCGTATGTCTCCTCGTCCCTGACGTATCTGTCGGTGATCCCGTCGAAGACCTTCCCGTCCACCTCCTTGGTGGCGCACTGCCATCCGAACATGCGGGTTATCCTCTTGGTCATCTCATTGGCACCGGAGTATCCCGAGCCCTTCATGGCCTCTATCCACTGGGGGTTCAGGACCTTGGTGGCGGTCACGCGCTCGACCTCCTCGGAGAACGAGCGGACCGGCACCGACAGAGGGTTGCTCGTGTCCCCGTAATATGTCCTGACCTCCTTCCCTGAGAGGTACTTGGACGCGTTCACCATGCCTCCGAAGCCGCTGTAACGGCCGCTGGAGAGTATGTCGACGGAGTCGGAGTGGACCTTGTCGAAGGTTATGTCGTTGCGGGAGAGCATCCTGGCGAACTGCCTGAGCATCGGTCTGCCTTTGCGGTCCCCTCCGTATCCGTATCCCTTGCAGTTGAGGTAGTAGTCCACCAGGTCCTTGTCGTCCTTCCACGCGCTCGCGAGGATCGCCAGGTAGATGCCGCCGCTACCGCAACCCGGACCGTTGCTGAAGAGACGGGTACGGGCTTCCTCCTCGTCGGCACCGTCCGACATCGTCTCGATGACGTGCGTCCTCGGATAGTTGTCGTTCTCAGATTCGTCGAGATCCATGACAGCCTCGAGGACGTTGTAGTACTAGTCCATGGGTCCGGGCATGTTGTCTATGAGCAGCGGAGACACGCTCACCGTGGTGTCGATGCGCGGTCTCTTCAGCTCGTCCAACGGGATTATCCTGAAGGTCTTCACCGTGCCGTCTAGGTTCCATACCGGTTCGGCGCCGAGCAGGTACATCATCTGCGACAGGGTCTCCCCTCCGCAGACCAGGTTGTCGGTGAAGTTCCAGTTGAAACCTATCGTCTCGGGCAGGGTGCCCTCTTCGTCCAGGTACCTCTCCAGCGTCCCCTCCGCGAGCCTCTTCCCGACCTCCCAGGCGGATCTGGTCGGAATGGCCTTCGGGTCGGTGGAGTAGAAGTTCCTCCCGGTCGGCAGGACGTCGTATCTTCCCCTGGTGATGAACCCGGAGGGACTTGGTTCGACGTAGCGTCCGGACATGCACCTCATCAGCGCCCCCATCTCGTCCGACGCGGCGATCCTGTCAGATATCTCCTTGACCAGTTCTTTCTTGCCGCCGTAATCGGGGACGTCGTCGCCGTCCATGACTTTTCTGATGTAATCAAGGGCACGTCTGCGGATCTCTTCGAGGATGTAGTCCGCGGTGGTGTCCCCGACCGCCGAGGACGGGTCGGCGGACCAGAGCGCCTCGACGTCGTATCCCATCTCGCCGGCTATGCGGTGCATCAGGGAGTCCTCGGTGTCGCTGAACCTGAGGATGGAGTAGATCATGTCCGCACGGGCGTCCCCCTGCGGTATGTCACCGAACACGTGCTTCCCCTGGTTGGTCTGGGAGTTGCGGATCATGGCGAGCAGGTGGTGTCCCGCGCCGTTCGCCTCCTCCAGGGTGCTCTCGGGGGACAGCTGTCTGTTGATGCTCACCGAGTTGTACTTCCCGATGAGCCGGGTCCTGAGCGATTCCGACCGGGACGGGTCGTCCTTGGCGGTCTGATATTCCCTGAGGAGGGAGTCTATGGACGCCAGCTCACCGTACAGCTCCACGTCCTTCATGGGGTTCTGCATGTGGCTCACGATGGTCGCGTACGACCTGCGTTTCGCGACGAGCCCTTCCGTAGGGTTGTCGGTCGTGTAGATGTAGATGTGCGGGGTGTCACCCATGCAGATGTCCGGATAGCACTTCTCGGAGAGTCCCGTACCCTTGCCCGGGAGGAACTCGATGCATCCGT
Source organism: Candidatus Methanomethylophilaceae archaeon (assembly GCA_017475875.1). Taxonomy (GTDB): domain Archaea; phylum Thermoplasmatota; class Thermoplasmata; order Methanomassiliicoccales; family Methanomethylophilaceae; genus Methanoprimaticola. The sequence continues at coordinate 1,379 of JAFVET010000192.1, read as the reverse complement.
GGGACCCGACGTGGATCATCAGGTCCGCTCCCCAGACGTCGTTGAAGTAGTGCATCTCGGCCATGAACTGGTGGGTGGGTGCGCATACCGGGTCCTGGAGGATCTTGCAGACCTTCCCGTCGCACTTCGGACCGTAGCAGCCCCTCTTGGGTTCCAGGGCGACGATGACGTTCCCCAGTTGTATCCCTGAAACCAGGATCTCGCCGTCGAGCACCATGCTTTCGCCGGGTGGTTCGCCCCACGTCGATTTGATGTGGTCGGCGACCCCTTCCGGCAAGGTGTCGAGGTAGGCCTTGTACTCCTCGACGCCCATCCTGTACAGGACGCCTCCGCATCTGCTGATCTCCTGGACAGTGGTCCACCTGAACTCGTTGAGGGCCTTCTTGGAGAGTATCGTCTCGATAAGTTCCTTCCCGTCTTTGGGCGGATCGACGAAATAACCCTCTTTGGCCATCCTCTGCAGGATCCTGGCCGTGCTCTCGATCGCTTCGAGGCCGCCCGCGTTGCCTATGTTCGCCTCGGCCCCGTGGCAGGGGAAGTTGTTCAAGATGATCAGGACCTTCTTGTCGCGGTTGGGTTTGCTGCGTAGGGCGACGTCCTTCGCAACTCTGCGTATGAACTTGCGGCACCTCTCCTCAATGAGTACCCTTTCCTTGTCCTGGCGGGGCTTCCAACCCATCTCCGAACCTATCACAATGGGTTCGATGGCGCCGTCCATCTCCGGAAGGGCGACCTTCCACGTGACGTCCGTGGTGAGTCCCGCGGATTCCTTCCAGTCCTCGACAGACGTTCTCGACATGACGATGGGTGCGAACAACGGCACGTCTAGCCTGGAGAGGAAATCCTTGACGTCGTCTGTTCTGAGCTGGGCGTTCGAGAGTTTGACCAGGCCCGAGATTATCGGGGTTTCGCCCCTCATCATGTACCTGCGGATGCATTCCACGGGCGATATGACGTTCTGACCGGGTTCAGGCCGGTACATGGTGTATACGAGGATGGGGTTGAGGCCGTGTTCCATCGCGATCTCGCACATCCGTTTCTCCAGCGAGAGGCCGTCCATCGTGTAGTGGGCGCGGGACGACATGATCCCTATGAACGGTTTCGAAGCGTCGAGGCCGTATGCCCCGATGTATTCGTCGGGGTCGTCGAAGAGCTCCCCGTCCCTGAAACCGACGATGGCCTGCCACGGCACGTCGACAGGCCCCGGAGGTTCGGGCCCCTCGCCAAGCACGGCGTGGGAGATGTATGCGAAGAGCCTTCTGAAGTTCTCATCGCCGCCCATCGACATGTATTCGTAGCATCTCGCCACGGTCTGCATGTCAACGTTCGACCTCTTCCAGACCGCTGGGTCGCTGCCGATGACTATGATCTTGGTTTTT
>JAFVET010000191.1 GCA_017475875.1 Candidatus Methanomethylophilaceae archaeon | reverse complement strand
GCAGTGCCTTATCGCCGTCGTCAACCAGCCCGGAGGGCTGCTTCCCGCACGTAGTGTGGCCGTTGCGAAGCTCAAACCTGCCCAATCATCCGATTAATAAGGCGGGTTTTTATGCGACATTATAAATGCGAAGTCTCAGTCACTCCGCCGATGTCCGGGAAAAGCCCTTCGGATGGTGCGGAGCTTCCGACGAACCACGTCCGCCCCAGGTGCATCCTGTTGGACGGCCACGATTTCGACCCGTATTTCAATCATGTCCTGTTGCAACACGTCAGGGGCGAGATCGAGATCGCAGGGATCCTTACGGTACACAGGGAGATAGGGACGATCCTGGGGTTCGAGGCGCTCCACAGCGAGGACATCGGTAAGGAAACGTTCGATTATATCATCGTCATGGACGTCGAGGGTTTCCTCGAGTTGAGGCGCCGGCTGGTCTCGTGTTTCCAAGTAGAACCTGACAAGATCGTAAGCTGTTCCCCGTTCAGCGAACCCGGGTTCAGCTTCGCCACGTATTCCTCCAAGGCGAGGCATCCGACCTTGGTCGCGGCCAACTGTTTCGGCGGGCTCGCGTACAACTTCGAGGGGTGGCGGTTCGACTCCCCGTTCGTCAACATGCTGGTGTCCATCCCCGGGATGCTGAAACTGATTGAGGATTTCGAGGGTTACATCGACCGGGAGCTGAAGCTTGTGCGCATGGTCGGTTCCGGGAAGGGCAGGTACCCGCTGGTCATGCTCGGTGACGTCTCCATACGCATGATGCACTACCACTCGTTCGAGGACGCCCTGGCCAAGTGGGAGGAGAGGAAGGCGAGGATGAACCGCGACGAGGTCGTCTTCTTCCTGTACTGGAGGGGGAGCAAGGACCTCTTCGTGAAGAACCCGTCCGGCCGCAGGGTGTACGTGCTGACCAACCGTCCCGACTAGGTGCACGGGGCGACCGCGATATACGCGCCGGAGTACGAGTGCGCGAGGGCCCGTGGGCTCAGCATCCTGACGTTCGCCAGGTACGTATTCGACAACCGCAACATCAGCAGCGCGGCCTTCCGCGTCCACAGGCTGATGGCCGGGCTCGAGTGCTCCACGAGGGAGTATGCTACGGTTCCGGAAACGGAGGGCAGGGTCGACCTGCGGTTGCAGGCTTTATACGCTCATATCGACAGGTCCGTGACCATGTACATGCTGGCGGAATCGGGGGAGGATTTGGTTTCCGGTTGCGGGTTCACTTCGAAGGACCTGTCGACCCTGATGGGCAACCTCCTCGAGGCCGAGTCCTACCGCGACGCGATCCGTATCTTCGACGCGTACCGTGGGATCGCCGACGAAGGTTGCGTCGGGATGCTCTCGAAAGCGTTGGTCCTGTTGCACGACAAGAGGTCGAGGTCGGAGGGGATCCGTCTGATCAGGCGTTATTCGGAGTCGTACGATCTGGGGGACGACGCGTTGAGGTTGTCGGAGGAGGATCCCGGCGACGATCCCGACATGTCGTCACAAGACACGCTGACACGCGATGGGGTGAGCCGATATACCAAATAATACCAAATATGCAAGGGCCACAGGTCCCCAACCTTCCCTCTATGATTTCCTACTCTTCGCCGGGGAGGTCCCGATATGGACCCCAGAGAGATCCTGTCGGCGGAAGTCGAGAAGCTGAGGAGCCTGGAGCGTGTCGCTCCGGTCCCGAGGAAGACCCGCGACGTCGTCATCGTCAGCCTCGGGTACAACTGCGAGGTTGCATCCCGCATCGAGGACTGCTTCGGTGCGTTGGAGTCGTACCCGTTCTCATGGGCTTACACCTCCAGCATCCCCGGTCTCTTCGACGTCATCTTCGACCACGACCGGCTAGGGGAGGCCGAGAGCAGGGTGGTCTGGAAGGGTCGCGGCCTCAAATTCCCTGAGCTCAGGATGAGCTTCCATCTCCGCCAGTCCGTCATCAGGGACGGGGAGGTCGACCCCGAGCTGCTCCGCATCCAGAAGGGGGAGCTCATGGCCAGGGTCGGGCACATGCTGCACAACCTCGATACGCTGGTCTCGTCCGGCACGGAGATCGCGTTCCTGATGAAGCTCCTGCCCCCGGCGAAGCCGCACGTGTGGCCCTGCGAGGGGTTGGACGGAACGATCGAGGCGATATACGGGACCCTGGAGAGGTTGGTCCCGTCCGGCAGGTTCACGCTCACCGTCGTCCTGTCGAGGAGGTCGCACAAGACCCCTGTGACCTTCGAGGCCCCGAAGCTGAGGGTCGAGTACGTGGAGAGGTTCGCCAACGACCGTCTCACCGGCATCGGAGGCGACCCGTTCGGATGGTACCGCATAATAGACGGGATAGTCCCCGTGTCGCTGTCCGTGTTCACCGAGAACCTGGTCGCGAGGATGGATAAGATCGCCTCGGTCAGGAAAGGCACCGGGAAGGTTCTGGTCCCCGTCGCCGAATCCATCTCGGACGGGACGTACGACAAGGGCATCTCCCGGATGCCGGACGACCGTCAGCTGCTGATCGACTACCTTACGGTGAGGGCCGAGGGCGGCAGCGCCGTCTTCCAGAGGAGGTTGGTGGAGGAATACGTCTCCGGGGAACTCCGCAGCATCCCGCAGGCCAGGTTCTGGATGAGGAAGGCGTGCGGTGACGGCAGGGAGAAGACCGCCCGGTTCTTCGTCGACCTGCTGGTGGGGCACGGGGAACCCGAGGACCTCGCGGAGGCGTTCTTCCTGGCCGAACGGCTCGCCTCCGAGGGACACCCCTTCGCCTACGCCATGCTCGGAAGGATGTATGCGGACGGCACAGGTGTCGAGAAGGATTTCACGGAGGCCGTGCGGTGGATGCGCATGGCCGCCGGGGAGGACCCGTCTTACGAACTCCCTCTGGCCGACCTCCTCTTCGACGGGGGAGGTTCCGAGGACGTCGCCGAGTCGGCCATGCTGTACATCTGGCACGACGACGTCCCTCACGCGATGGGACGTCTCGGGCGCATGTACAGGGACGGCATAGGCGTCGG
>JAFVET010000190.1 GCA_017475875.1 Candidatus Methanomethylophilaceae archaeon | reverse complement strand
CCGTGGACGATCTGCAGGGTGGCCTTCGGTTCGGTGCCGTCGCTCCAGCACGAGTAGGTTATCGTCTCCCCGTTTAGACTCGAGGCAGTCTGCAGATCCGTCCTTTCCATGCGGTTCGGAGCAGAATCTCGATATATAGCATGATTGCCTGGTCTCCGTTCCAAGGAGGTCCCGTGAGGGAGGGATTGTATATCCGTTCGCCATCTCAGGGACATGGCATTCGACGGCAGGGCGGGTATCGTGGACATAGACGACGAGGAGAGGACCGTCATCTTCGACACGTACCGTCTGAAGAAGATAACCGGGACCAGGGTCGGTCCCATCCTCGGGATGAGCGAGTTCTCGTCCCCGTTCAAGGTCGCCTGCGAGCTAGCGGGACTCTATCCGGGGGACAAACCGAACAAGTACATCGACGCGGGAAACGCGTTGGAACCCGTGCTCAGATCGTACGTGGCCAAGGACACCTCGCTCCTGTGCGAGGCGATGGGCGTCGAAGACGCCTCGACATTGGCGGTGGAGGAGCCCGTTCCGAAGGAACTGTGCGGATACGACCACTTCCACAACAACAAGACCTTCGGCGGCATGGTGGACGGATACGTGCAGAAGGATGGTCGCCGTTCCGCCATATTGGAGATAAAGACCTCCCACGACTACGAGAAGTGGCTGGACGAGGACGGCGGTTGCACAGTAGTCCCCGATTCCTACATGTTGCAGGCCTCCCTCTACGCCGAGTTGTCGAATCTTGACAGGATCGTCTTCGTGGTCGGGTTCCTCAAGGAGGAGGACTACTCCCGTACCATGTTCTGGAAACCTGCCCCTGAGAACACCCGCATAATCGCGAAGGACAAGCTCGAGATGGGTCCCTACATGAAACAGTGCGAGGAATGGTACGCCGAGTTCATAAGGGGAGGCTACACCCCGGAATGGACGGACGACCCCGTCGACCAGGACGTCCTGAAGTATCTGCGCGCCTACAAGCGCAAGAAGTGAGAAAAAGGTTGGAAGAAGACCGGGGGCCGTCCCCCGGTCGTCTCATTCGAGGCGCTGGAGCATCTTGACGACCGCGTCCACGACCTCTCTTCCCTTCTCGATGCGGTCCATGGCCTGGAGCTCGCTCATCCCGGGACCGGTTATGCCGAACCCGACGGGCTTGTCGAACTCGAGTCCGAGGTCCATGATCTTCCTTGAAGCCTGAGCGACCACGACCTCGTCGTGTTTCGTCTCCCCGGTGATGACGGCTCCCAGCGTGACGACCGCGTCCACGTCTCCCTTCTTGAGGAGGTTCTTGACGGCCATCGGGATCTCGAACACTCCGGGCACCTTGATTATCTTGGTAATCTCGACCCCGAGGAAGTCGGCTTCAGCCTTGGCGCGTTCCATCATCAGCGAGGTGACCTCGTAGTTGAACTCGGCCACGACCATTCCGATCTTGTATGCTTTCATGCAATCACCTGTATCTAACCGGACCCTTGTCCGCGAAACCCTGTCTCAGCCCGGTCCCCGCCCTGCGGGTCAGCTTCTCCGGGTTGAAGAGAAGGTCGTAAGCGTTTACGGCATGCTCCCTGGCCCTCATGTCCGCCAGGTATGCCAGTTCTTCGTCGTCCTTGGCCTCGTCCTCGTGGACGAACACCTCGATAATGTGTTTGTTCGTCATCAGCTGCGCCCTGATGAGACCCGTCGAGGCCTCGTGGGCGCACATCTTGTCCTTCTGCATTGGACCAGGCATCCCCAGGGCGATTACGATGTCGCATCCCTGCTCCTCTATGAGCTTCTTGGAAGCCACCGGCAGGTCCTTCACCCCGGGTACGGTGTACCTAACGATGCGGAACCCGGTCCCGGTCTTCTTGAGCTCGTCTATGGCCGAATGGCCCATGTCGTACCTGGCGAACGTGGTGTCAGCTATCCCTATGGTCTTCATCCTGTTCACCCATCCTGCGTATCTTGGCTACGATGCGTCTGGTCGCGTTAAGGTCGTCGGCGCACTCGGTGGCCCTGCACACCTTGATGTCGCCCATCCCGTGGGCCTTCAGTCCCTCCCTGAGGGCGTCCTCGTCGAACGACTGGTCGAAACCGAGGACGATGACGTCCGGTTTTATCTCACGGACGGTATCGTAGATGTCCCCCTCCCCGCCGACGATCGCGCGGTCCACCTGTTTCAGGGAACCCACCAGGCGCGCGCGCATCTCCTGCGGGGTTATCGGTTCGTGTTTCTTGCGCCTGACGGTCGAATCGCACGCCACGACCACGACCAGCTCGTCCCCGAGGGCCCGGGCCTGGTCCAGGTAGGACAGGTGGCCCGTGTGCAGGAGGTCGAAGACGCCGGAGGCCATGACCCTGGTCATCCGATCACAGGTCCTTTCCCGTCTTCTCGAGGAACTCGTTCCACTTTTCGATGACCTCTTTCCCCTCGATCATCGTGAGGCCGTTGGCCTCGGCGTACTTCCTGACGGAATCCTTGGTCCTGGAACCGCCGTCGTCGCCCATCATTTCGCAGATGGTGGCCGACGGTGAGACTCCCGCCATGTACATCAGCGCGGTGCACAGCTCGGTGTGGCCGTGGCGGTCCTTCAGGATGTGCTCGGAGGTGTTGAGCAGATGGACGTGGCCGGGGGCGCGGAAGTTCTTCCCGAGGTTCTCCTTGATCTTCTCCACGGGTTCGTCGGCGAAGATCGTCTTCGCGTATTCCCTTATCGTGAGCGCGCGGTCGTGGTCCGTGATCCCGGTGTACGTGTCGCGGTGGTTGATCGTGATTCCGAACGACGACTTGGTGCGGTCGTACGGGATGTCCGTGGGCGCCATGGCCTTGAGCAGCGGATACTTCTCCGAATCGTCCCAGAACACGTCGGACATGAACGGTAGCCCGAGCTCCTTCGCCAGTCTGCTGGGGGTCGTGGTGCACACCAGGCCTCCCGCGTCGTTCCTCATCATCCTCAGGATGTCCTGGGTGACGAACTGCGACGCCACCGTCATGTCGGACTCCCTCTCCCTGTCGTCGAAGTCGTAGACGAGGATGGGTTTGCCCTCGCGGATATCCTTCAAAGCCTTATCGAAATCCATTCTATCGCCGTATGAGCGCGTCAACGCTTTATTTGAAATAAAAAGATTGTAACTACTTTTAATCTGGTAGAATGTGGGGGCCCGGCCCCCACGTCCATCAGAACAGTTTGAAGACCCTCTCGCTGTAGGCCACGACGTCGTCCATCGGCATCCCGGCGATCAGCAGGGCCTGGGCGTACATGATGTCGCACAGGTCCTTGGCGCGTTCCTTATCCTCGGCGTACGCCTTCTTGAGGGCTTCGAACGCCGGATGGGAGGCGTTGATCTCGAGGACCCTCCTGGCCTTGACGTTCTGTTCGTCTCCAGGGAGGCTGGCGAAGTATTTCTCCATCTCCAGGGAGACGTCACCCTCGGTGGTGAGGCAGACGGCGTGCGTCTTCAGCTTCCTCGAGAGCTTGACGGCCGACACCTTGTCGCCCAGGGACTCCTTCACGAAGTCGAGGATCTCCTTCTCGGACTCCTCCTTCTCGTCGGCCTCTTTCTTCTCTTCTTCTGACTCTAGGTCGAGGTCGGCGCTGGACACGTCGCAGAACTCCTTCCCGTCGTAGTTCCTCATGGTCCTGACCAGGAACTCGTCCACCTCCTCGGTGAAGCACAGGATGTCGTATCCCTTGTCGCGGACCTGTTCGGTCTGCGGGAGCTGTTTGGCGCGGGTGATGCTCTCGGCCGAGGCGTAGTAGATCTTCTCCTGGCCTTCCGGCATGGCGTCGCGGTACTCCTTGAGCGTGACCAGGGAGTCCTTGTCGTACGAGTGGAACAGGAGCAGGTCCTTGAGCAGGTCGGCCTTTGCGCCGTAGCCGTCGACCACTCCGTACTTCAGCTGCGGGCCGAAGTTCTTGTAGAATCCGAGGTACTTCTCACGGTCCTCCTCGAGGATCTTGGCAAGCTCGTTCTTGATCTTCTTCTCGAGGTTGTTCTTGATGGTGGTCAGCTGCCTGTCGTGCTGCAGCATCTCCCTCGAGATGTTCAGGGGGATGTCGGGCGAGTCCACCACACCTCTGGCGAACCTGAAGCACTCCGGCAGGATGTCCTTGCACTTGTCCATGATGAGGACGCCGTTGGAGTACAGCTGCAGGCCGGGCTCGAAGTCCCTGCTGTAGAAGTTGTAGGGTGCGACCTTGGGGATGAAGATCATGGCGCGGTACGTGACGCTGCCTTCCGCGTTGACCCTGAGGACGGTGAGGGGCTCCTCGTAGTCGTGGAACTTCTCGCGGTAGAACTTGTTGCAGTCCTCGTCGGTGACCTCCTCCTTCGGGCGCTGCCAGATGGGGACCATGCTGTTGATGACGGTGTCCTCGAGGTGGGTCTTCCACTCCTTCTTGGGTTTGCCTTCCTCGTCGGTCTCCCCCGTCTCCTCCATGGCGCCCTTCTCGAGCATCATGTGGATCGGCCACCTGACGTAGTCGGAGTACTTCTTGATCAGGTCCTGGATGGTGTAGCTGTCGGTGTACTGGTCGTAGTCGTCCATCTCGTCGTCGGGTTTGATGTGCATTATCACGTCGGTACCCCAGGAGTCCTTCTCGGTCTCCTTGATGGTGTAGCCGTCCACGCCTTCGCTCTCCCATTTGTAGGCCACGTCCTCGCCGTATTTCTTGGAGACCACCGTGACCTTGTCCGCTACCAGGAACGCCGAATAGAAACCGACGCCGAACTGTCCGATGATGTCGACGTCCGGGTGCTCCTCCATGCTCTTCTTGAAGTCGAGGGAACCGCTGTGGGCGATGACACCGAGGTTGGCGTCCATGTCGTCCTTGTTCATCCCGATACCGTTGTCCGAGACGGTGACGGTCCTCGCCTCGGGGTCGAGGGACACGGTTATGCGGAGGTCCTCGCGCGCCACGGGGACGTCGGACTCGGTCATCGCCTTGTAGTGGAGTTTGTCGATGGCATCCGACGCGTTCGAGATGATCTCCCTCAGGAAGATCTCGCGATGCGTGTAAATCGAATTGATCATTATGTCAAGGAGCTGTTTAGATTCTGCTTTGAATTGTTTCTTCGCCATCTGTAGCGCCTCTTTTTGCAGTTGAGTGTTTGTTTTTCTATAAAAAACTATCTATAAACTGCAAAGAATCAGCCTAAGTTTCGCAGAAATCGGCCGGTT
>JAFVET010000189.1 GCA_017475875.1 Candidatus Methanomethylophilaceae archaeon | reverse complement strand
TGTTCGAGGGCGCCCAGGGTGCCATGCTCGACATCGACCACGGGACCTATCCCTACGTCACGTCTTCCGCCACCTGCGGCGGAGGCATATGCACCGGTGCGGGGATAGCACCCAACAGGATCGACCGCGTCCTCGGAGTGGTGAAAGCGTACACCACCCGTGTCGGGGAGGGTCCGTTCGTCACAGAGCTCACCGACGCCCGCGGCGAGGAGCTGCAGACGAAGGGCGGGGAGTTCGGCGTCACCACCGGCAGGGGCCGCAGGTGCTGCTGGCTGGATCTCGTGGTCGTGGAACACGCCAAGAGGATGTGCGGTTTCACGTCCCTCGGCATAACCAAGCTCGACGTTCTCAACGACATGCCCGAGCTCCCGGTGTGCGTCGCGTACGAGATAGACGGCGAGGAGGTCAGGCACTTCCCCGCGTCCCTCAACAAACTCTACCGTGCCAAACCCGTGTACGAGACCTTCAAGGGATGGAAGGGCTGGAAGGACACCGCCGCCCTGGTCAAGGGCGGATACGACGAGCTTCCCGGCGAGATGAGGGAGTACATCGAGTTTGCCGAAAGGTATCTAAAAGTCCCGGCCGACATCATCAGCGTCGGTCCGGACCGCGACATGACCATCGACCGCAACGGGTCCTGGTGGAACTGAAGCGATCTCCTCCGGGGGACCGGAGGAGTCGCATCCCTTATATGTAACCAGCCGTTTTCTATAGCATGGCTCAACAGTCGGTAGATTTGCTTTCAATCGAGGGCGTCTCGAAGGTCTTCGAGGGGAGGACGGTCCTCAAGGACGTCACCGCGAAGCTCACCACCGGGAAGATCCTTGGTCTCATCGGGCGCAGCGCGTCCGGTAAGAGCGTCCTTATCCACATGCTCAGGGGCAACGACGAGTACGCCCCCGACTCCGGCCGTGTGATCTATCACGTCAACCGCTGTAAGAAATGCGGGCACCTGGACATCCCGTTCCCTGGGACCAAGTGCTCCATGTGCGGGGGCGAGACCGAGACCCTGGACGTGGACTTCTGGGCCCTCGACAAGGAGGACCCGCTCAGGAAGGCGGTGAAGGCGCGCATAGCGATAATGTTCCAGAGGACGTTCGGACTGTTCGGTGACAAGAGCGTCATCGAGAACGTCCTGGAGGCCGTCCCCGAGGAGTATCCGCAGGACCAGGGGGTCGACAGGGCGATCAAGATGATCGAGATGGTCAACATGACCCACCGTTCGACCCACATCGCACGCGACCTCTCCGGAGGCGAGAAGCAGCGTATCGTCATGGCCAGGCAGCTCGCCAAGGACCCATTGTTCTTCCTGGCCGACGAACCCACCGGTACCCTGGACCCGGTCACCGCCGAGACCGTCCACAACGGTCTCATCGACTACGTCCGCAACACCAACCTATGCATGGTGTTCGCGTCCCACTGGCCCGAGGCCATCGACCGCATGGCGGACGAGGCCATCCTCTTCGAGTCCGGAGAGGTCTCCATGCAGGGCGACCCCAAGAAGATCACCAAGGAGTTCATGAAGGACTACAAGTTCGAGCGCGAGGAGAACGTCGACACCGGTGACGTGATGATAAGGCTCACGGACGCCAAGAAGCATTACTTCTCTGTCGTGAGGGGAGTGGTCAAGGCCGTCGACGGCGTCACCTTCGACATCAAGGAGAGGGAGGTCTTCGCCCTCATCGGGTATTCCGGAGCCGGGAAGACCACCACGTCCCGCATGATCGCCGGAATGACCCCGGTCACCTCCGGCAAGGTGGAGATAAGGATCGGCGACGACTGGGTCGACATGTCCGAGGCCGGTTTCGCCGGCAAGGGCCGCGCCACCCCTTACATCGGGTTCCTCCACCAGGAGTACACCCTGTACCCGTTCGACACCGTCCTCCAGAACCTGTCCACCTGCATCGGCATGAAGATGCCCGCGGAGCTGGCGAAGATCAAGGCGATACAGGTCCTGATGAGCGTCGGGTTCGCCAAGCAGGACATGGAGAAGATCCTGTACTCCTACCCCGATTCGCTCTCGGTCGGAGAGTGTCAGAGGATCGCGTTCGCCCAGGTCCTCATCAAGGAGCCCCGCATAATCATTCTGGACGAGCCCACGGGTACCATGGACCCGATCACCAAGACGATCGTTGCCAAGTCCGTCGTCAAGGCGAGGGAGACCCTCGGGGAGACGTTCATCGTCGTCAGCCACGACATGGACTTCGTCCTCAACTGCTGCGACCGCGCCGCGTTCATGAAGAACGGCAAGGTCGTGTCCATCGGCAAGCCCGTGGACATCCTGGCGGAGTTCGGCCAGGAACCGGTCCCCGAAGAGGAGTGATCCCATGAAGCAGAAGATGGGGAGGCACCTCAGCTTCGTCGAGTGCAGGGAATCGATGGGTCTCGGTGTCGGCGGAGGTCTCGCCCAGAGGGCGACCATCTCCGAGTCCGGGAGGGACGTCGTCGCCATAGCGATGGGGCCCGGGAGGAGGCACATCACCAAGCCCGTGTGCGAGATCACCTACGCCCTGCGCGAGGAAGGAATCGACACCAGCGTGCTCGTTGTGAACGCGGGTTCCGGCGTCCCGGCGGACGCCCCCGACATGACCACCGGTTCGTGCTTCGGTCTCGATCCGATCGAGGTGGACCGCATACAGCAGTACAAGGTCGCGCTCATCCACCTGGGCAACGTGCGTGCGCACATCATCTACAAGGCGAGGCTCATCCTCAGGAACGTGGACATTCCCGCGATAGTCGTGGCCCAATGTCCCGTGGACTTCGAGGACTTCGCGGCCATCGGGATAAAGACGTCCCGCGTCATGCCCCCGGACGACAAGATCCAGACCCGCGGAGAGATCGTGGAGATCGTCACCGGCGTCGTCAGAGGTGTCACGACATCCCAGGACAAGCTGGACGAGATAGTCTCAAAAGTGCAGTCGATGCTGCCGGAGGGTTCGAGATGAAGGTAGTCGTCAACGGCAAGGAGAAGAACCTGAGGGCCCGCTCGACCCTCAAGACCGCCGTGGCCGGCGAACCCTACGTCAAAGGTTCGATGATATCCGTCCACCTCTCGGAGGAGAAGGTCGTCAACGAGACCAGCGACTTCGAGCTGGTCACCGACGCGGGGACCATGGTCATGCACCTGGAGGACTCGCCCCTGGCGGCCGAATGGAGGTCCAAGTACCTGGCCTCGATGAGGGGGGTAAGCACGCGTTGGGTCACTGAGGACATCGTGGCGTTCGGTTCGTTCCCCACGTCGCTCGAGACGGATAGGGGCGAGTACCGCTACGCCATGTACGAGTGCTTCCTCGCCCTGGGCGGTTTCGACAACCGCACCACCTATCTGATGGTGGCCCGCGACAACCACGTCGGCTCGTACGGTGCCGGCAGGGCGGTCATCGGGAGGATCACCGTCGGAAGGCACATCCTCGGGAGCATCCGCGAGGGACAGGCCATCAGGGAGATCAAACCGCTCATGTCCGAGACCAGCACCGAGAACGTGATCGTCACCGACGACCTCTCGTTCGTCCTCGAGGAGGGTTACCGCGTGGACACGGCCGTGAGGATAGAGCTGGACCGCGAGTCGCCCGAATCCGCGGAGCACCTCCTGGTGCTCACGTCGCGCGGGGTCTTGGACGCCACCGAGGTCACTGGAAGCCTGATATCGTGTTCCGAGGACCTCGACGTGCAGATCCCGGAGGAGTCCTGCAAGGTCAGGGAACGCGGGGCCGTCGCGGTCAGGAACAACGGAAAGGGTACCGGGAGGCTGTACGTCTACAAGGACCGCAGGCAGCTTTCACCGGGCCACAATTCGGCAGGAATGGTGACATCTGGGATGTCCATCGTGTCCAAGGTCGGGCAGCGGCAGTCGTTCACCGTGGTCACCGACCCTCCGAGGGCTCTG
>JAFVET010000188.1 GCA_017475875.1 Candidatus Methanomethylophilaceae archaeon | reverse complement strand
GATAGCCGCCGAGATGACGGATACGATGATCAGTAGTATTATCCTGATGCGCCCGACATCGACGCCGACGGTTCTCGCGTAGTTGTCGCCCGAGTTCATCGCGTTCAGGTACTTCGTCATCGACATCACTGCTATGGAACCCGTTATCACCACCGCTGCCATGATCGGTAGGGATTCCCAGGAACCTTTGTTCAAGGTACCGATCGTCCACTGGTAGGCGGCCTCCATGGTCTGCGAGTCGACCACCAGCATGATGTACTGCGTCATCGCGTTGAATATGTACATCACCGAGAGTCCGGCCAGGATCATCATGGACGGAGTCGCCTTTTTGAACGTGGACAGGGCGATGATGACCGCCGCGGGGATGAGTGAGAACACGAACGCGCAGACCGTCGTCCCCGCGTCTTTGCTGAATATGCTGATCGAGAACGCGATGGCGATTACGGCACCGAACGACGCTCCCGATGAGATTCCAGTGGTGTACGGGTCGGCGAGGGGGTTCTTCATCATGCTCTGCATCGCGGCACCCGCCGTGGCGAGGCCGGCTCCGGCGACGATACCCGTGAGCAGACGTGGCATGCGCTGTTCCCAGACGACGCGCTGGTCCACCGAATCGAGCGTCTCCCCGAGGTTCATGAGGTGGTCGATCACGATGGAGTACACCTCGGAGAACGAAATCGGATACGATCCGACGGTCAATCCGTAAAGGGATGCGACAACCAGCCCTACGATCATGGCCAGTATTATGACGACCTTCCTCCAGCGGGACGACTTGTAGTTCGAATACATGCGGACCACGTCGTGGTCCTCGGATGCTATCGTATCATTGTTCCTGACTTTCATCATCTTCTCACATCGCTCCCCGATCACGGCAGTAAAGTATGCGTCTGAATCATTTTAAGTATATAGGATTTGAATGCCATTAACCATTTGTTGTATATATAGCATCATTTAAGTATAATTGGAGCATAGGTATAGTTGATATCATGGAGCTGACTAAAGTCCATTACATCATCATCGCCGCCGCGGTGGTTATCATCATCGCCGCCGCGGCTTTTGTTCTCACGCAGAACGGAAAATCCGGAAGCTCGTCCGACGTTTCCGTGGACGACTATTCCGATTCACCGGTCCTTTGGATCGGTGGGAACGTCGACGGTGACGAGAAGATCACCAAAGACGACTCCGCACTTATCAAGAAGATCGTGGACGCGGGTGGAAACGCCAAGAATTACGCCTGGGCCGACGCCAACAACGACGGAACCGTCGACAAGAAGGACGTGGATTACGTCGATTCGATGATCAACGGAAAGGCGACCAAGCTCTTCTTCAAGGACATCGACGACAACGTCAGGTCGTTCACCGTCCGCGACAACGTCAACATCGTCTCCGTCAACCAGTGCAACCTCCAAGAGGTCAACATGATCATCAACAAGGACAGCAAGAACAAGGTTGTCGGAGGGGACCAGCAGATTCAGAAGTATAACAACGTCTTCAACCTCAACTTCGGTACCGACCCCAGTAAAGGCGAGGTCCTCGTGACGGGAACCAGTAACGGAGAGGTCCAGAACGACATCGTCTCCACTCTGCTCAAGTACTACGGTCACATCGAGATCACCCTCGGGAGCGTAAACAGCTACGGAAAGGAGCTGGAGACCTTCTTCGGCAACAACAGCGCGGTCTCCATTGTCCGTCTGCCATCCTGGGAGGACGGTACAGAGAGCGGCGTCATGACCTACGGTTACCTGTTCGGAGGCGTCCAGAACAACTCCTGCTGGCAGCAGGCCGTCAAGTGGTACGACTGGTACACCGGCTACATGGACGTCATCGAGTCCGAGGTTGCGAAGATCGCCCAGAAGGACAGGCCCAACGTCCTGACCATGTACGTCAAAGACTGTTATCCCGGAGCGACGAACAAGGTTCTTTCCAAGACCAGTGGGGACTTCGAGAGGTCCGTCCTTTCCGGAGGCAACAACGTCGGCGAGTACTTCGGAACCGGTTACGTCAACGTGACCCCCGAGGACATGGCCGCATGTCAGAAGACGAAAGGCATAGACATAATCGTCGTGGAACCCTCCGGCGTCTACGGAACGGACGGAAAGGCCTACGTCCAGAACGCGGTCCAGCTCTGCATCGACGAGTTCGACGGATACATAAGTCCTGACACGGACATCTACTCCCTGTCGTTCATGGTCACCACCGGGCCGGCGTGCGTCGTCTGTCAGGTGTTCTTCGCCAAGGCTTTCTTCCCCGACAACGCCGCGTTCAAGAACTTCGATTCGAACAAGGCCTTCGCCGAGTTCCTCGACCTTGCGGGATGGTCCGACCGTACCGACATTTCGGACATCATCTCTTACGGTCCTGGTCACACCACCACCAAGATCTGAAACCTGAACGGCGGTGCCATGCACCGCCAATTTTCTTTTTACACGATCCTGGGTGGCGGTCCCGAGGATGCCGCACCCAGGTTTCATACTTGTAGATAAGGTTATTATCGGCGATTCCAGTAGACCAGGCATGTTGGACGTCATCAGCAGATCCCAGAGGGGCCGCGTGTGCCAGTATTCCAAAGACGGCAAATCGGTCACCACCCCGTTGCTCGTTCGTTCGGACGATAGCGAACCTGTATCGGTGTACAAGGGCGAGCACGGCAGGGTCCTGAAGTTCTTCGGAACCGACGTGCCTTTGGAGAACGGTCTGTTGACGACCTCGTCATCCCAACCGTCAGAGCCTATGCCATGTGTCGGAGGCGTGCAGGTGGTCAGGCTCCCGCTCCCGAAGGATCTGTCGATAGATCCCGAAGCGGAGGTGGTCGTGGTCCCGAACGCGTTCGAACTCCGTCGCGAACCCAGGAGGATCCTGGAAGTCGTCGTGCAGCTCCGCGAGGCCATCGGGTTCGGCCGTCTGCTCATGATGTCAGGTCTCGGGGAACCGTCCACCGTCGCGTTGCTGTCGTATATGGGCGTCGACGTCTTCGACGACGCGCTCCCCAAGGCCGCCGGTTACAGCGGGATCAGGCTGATCCCGGAGGCCGAGGTCTCCACCGGGAAGGACGAATCGGAGGCAAACGTGTCGGCGATGGAGGCTGAGCTTGAGAAGGTCCGCATGTTCATCGCCGCCGACCGTCTCAGGGAGCTGGCCGACCAGAGGTCCTTTTCCTCACCGTCGTCCGTAGCCCTCCTCAGGCTCTACGACCAGGACTGCTACGCCTACGCGGAGGAGGAGTGTTCGACTGTCGGATGCAGGTTCGGGTGCAACACCACACAAGCTCTTAGAAGGCCGGATTTGCGCAGGTACAGGGACCGTATTGCGGAATACAGGAAACCCTGCAACAAGAGGGTGCTGCTCCTGCTCCCGTGTTCCGCCAAGAAACCCTACCACATATCCAAGTCCCACAAGGCCTTTTCGTCCGCAATCCACACGGCACAACACGACACCCTCGTGCACGAGGTCATCATAACCTCGCCTTTGGGGATCGTCCCGAGGGAGCTCGACGCCCTCTATCCGGCGAATTCATATGACATCCCCGTCACCGGCGTATGGAAGTGCGAGGAGAGGGCCATGATCAGAAGCATGTTGTCCAACCTCCTCTCGCAAGGGTACGACAAGGTCGTCTGCCACCTCGGGGAGGACAGTTCCCTCGTCCAGGACCTCGCGGAAATGGAACTCACCGTCGTCGATGACGATCCCACGTCCCCCGCGTCGCTGCAGAACCTCGACCACGCGTTGAGGGATGCGACGAAGGGCATGGACACGGTCGATTACCTGGTCGACAGGAACGAGCAGTTCCGTTCGGTGCTCAGGTTCCAGTTCGGGAACGAGTGCGCGGACATCCTGATGGGGGAGAACGCATACGCCATCGGCAAGTTCCCATATTGGAAGCTCATGACCGAGGATCCCGCGGATCGCTCCAAGAAGACCCAGTTGGGGATGCTTACCCCGGAACGCGGTCTCATATCGTTGACGTTGGACGGTGCGGAACTCCTCGCGGAAGCGGGTCACTACTGTGTGCAGATGAACGACTTCGAACTCAAAGGCAACCTGTTCGCCGTGGGTGTGACCGATGCAGACCCGAGGATCCGCATCGGCGACGAGGCGATAATCGTGTGCAACGGAAAGGTTCGCGGGATAGGGGTCGCTATGATGTGCGGCCTTGAGATGGTGGACCTGAAGCGCGGCATCGCGGTGAAGATCAGGCACAAGGTCAACTGACCCTATTCAATGGAATTCAACACATAGCCAGACAGTAAAAACGGTGGGTCAATATTCAACGACCCCCTCGGTTTTCCTTTAAATACCGGAGGGGGGATGGAGATATTGAAGACAACAAGTGCACCCCAATCCACACGTCTTCACAGCGGCCGGGTTTTTTCCCATCCTATCCACCCCGGCCGCTGGAAATCATTTCCCAACGAAACAATCATTCTTTCGGAGCTATCTTCTTCGAAAGGGCGTTGAGTCCGACTCCGGCGAGGATTCCGAGAACTAGTCCGATCGCACATCCGATCCAATCCCCGTCCAATATCTTCCATCCCGAGTAGATGACGGCGAGGACTGATCCGAATGTGAGTCCTAGAATGACCGAGTAGGTCATCTCGCGGTGGTTCACTATGCACCAGTGGATCATCCTCGAGAACGCGAGCACTCCGACGACGAGTCCAACCACGAGCGGGGCGATCATCGCGATATCGAGGTTTCCGATGGCCTCGGTGTAGGAATCGAACAGGCCGAGGACCAGAAGGACGGTGGATCCGCTTATGCCCGGTGAGAGCATGGACAATGCCTGGACCAACCCGACCGGGACCATTACCCAGTTGTCGACACCGTCCCTGCTTTCCATGCCCATGTCGCCGATCGCCATAAGAACCACGATGACCGCCACGCCGGCGACGAACGCGACAGCGGTCTTCCAACCGAGTTTCAGGGAGTCACCCGCCATGCGGTGGACCCCAGGTATCTGCAGCAGGATGAGCGTGGCGAAGAAGAACATCAGGGGCATCTCGT
>JAFVET010000187.1 GCA_017475875.1 Candidatus Methanomethylophilaceae archaeon | reverse complement strand
GGCTTGATCGGCCACAACGGTGCCGGGAAGACGACCACCCTCCGTATGATATCCACACTTCTGAGAGTCACATCCGGAAACATATACGTCTATGGACACGACGTGATGCAGGAACCCGAGAAGGTGAGGGAGATAATCAGCTACCTCCCCGAGGACGCGGGAGCGTACAAGGACCTCACCGGCAGGGCATACCTCGAGTTCATAGCCAACTTCTTCGCATCCGGGGACGAGATGAAACAGATGGTCCAACGCGGCATAGACATGGCGGACCTCGGAGAACGCATAGATTCGAAGGTAGATACCTACAGCAAGGGAATGATGCGCCGTCTGCTCATCGCCCGCGCCATCATGCCCGGACCCAAACTGGCCATCCTCGACGAGGTCACGTCGGGCCTCGACGTCATCAACGCGTACGAGATACGCGAACTCATCCGTACCATCGCCAAAAGCGGTGTCACGGTGATCATGTCCTCGCACAACATGTTCGAGGTCGACATGCTCTGCGACCGCGTAGGGATAATCGACGGCGGCAACCTCGTCGAACTGGGGACGCCGGAAGAACTCAAACAGAAACACGGCACCTCCACCTTGGAAGAAGTGTTTGTCAAGGTGGTGAAAGGCGCATGAACCATCTGGTCAACATCATCCGCAAGGAACTGAAGGAACTCCTTACCCCCGGTTCGGTCGCATCCGTCCTGGTGATGATGGTACTGTTCTCCGCACTTGGATCCATGATCGGTGGGGAGATGGACAAGGCCACCGCTGTACCTGTATTCGGTATCGATAACGCCGAAGCCGGCGAGATCGATATCGACGGCTACCACTGGAGCGCCATCGGATACCTCCGCAACCTCTATGTAGACAACATCCCCGAAGGAAAGAGCATCGACGACTACGTCATCGACCTGAACACCAAACCCGGTTCCGACGTTTACGAACGGATGCAGTCGGCAGGGGTCGAATCGGCGATAGTGATACCGGAGGACTTCGCCGACAGGATCTCCAGGGAGGAACAGACCTACATCGACCAGGTGTACCTGTACCAGCCCACCGGGATGTTCGGAACGGTGTCCTCGTCGGTCCTGTCAATGGTCGTCAGCAACATGAACAGCAACCTTTCCGCCCACCTCGTCGCATCGGTGACGGACAGCACCGTGTACAAGTTCTACCTGAACCCGATCCTCTACGGAGACGACCACGTCGTCACCGTGATCGACGGAAAGGCGTACGGCAACATAACCCCCTCCGACATATCCAACGAGCTCTCCGGCCAGACCATGCTCATCCCGCTGATAATCATGATAATGATCATGATGGTCGGAAGCATAGTGATAAGCTCCATGGGTACCGAAAAGGAGAACAAGACCCTGGAGACGCTGCTCACCCTACCGATCAAGCGTACGACCATCGTCACCGGGAAGATCCTCGCAGCCGCGGTCATCGGTCTGATCTACGGTCTGGCGTACATGCTCGGAATGAGCATGTACATGGGCGCCCTTACCAAGAACCTGATCTCGGACGTCTCGCTGGAAGACATCGGCCTCGGACTCAGCGGATTGGACTACCTGTTCCTGCTGCTGAGCATGTTCCTCTCGATCGCCTGCGCCCTGAGCCTCTGCATGGTACTGGGTGCCTTCGCCAAGAACTACAAGTCGGCCCAGACGATGACCATGCCCCTGAGCATTATGGCCATGATCCCGATGTTCATCATCATGTTCTCCGGCTGGTACGGATCCGGCATCGTCGTCAAGGCCCTGCTGTTCGTCATCCCGTTCTCGCACCCGATGATGGCGATGGACTTCCTGATGTTCGACGACTACACCCCCGTGTTCGCCGGCCTGATATACATGGCCGCTTTCGCCGCGACCGCGATAATGGTGACGGTCAGACTGTACCGGTCCGACATACTGATAACGGGCCTGGGACAGAACAAGACCGTGCAGACGATCCTGAACAGGAAATGAGTGCGGGTCCGGGTCGGTCGCATCGGCCGGCCCGGGCGGGACGCGGTTGGAAACCTATATAAACAGTATTCAGGATGGGGCAACGATGGCAAAAAAGAAACGGCGGATAATAGAGGACTCCGAAGAGGAGTACGAGTTCACTCCGACCGAGTTCAACGAGAGGGAGTTCATCCTCAAGGACATCTACAACACCAAGGTCTTCCTGGTGATGGTCATTCTGGGACTGATAGTCGGAATCGTGGGAGGCGTCCTCATCGGCACCTTCAAGGACATGAGCTGGATGTGGATCGTCGCGACGGCCATCTCGTTCCTCGTGATGGGTCTCTCCAAGCAGATCCTTACCCTGCTCGGGTTCCGCCCCGAGATGCTCGACACCAAGTCCATGCTCGGTACATATCTCGTGTACCTCGCCCTGGGACTCGGTATCTGTATGCTTATCGTCAACCCGCCTTTCTTCAACTGAGCGGTACGGCCGGGATCAGATGATTCCGGCCGACCTCAATTCCTTCTCCAGTTTCTTGACTGCATCCCCGCGATGGGAGATGGCGTTCTTCTCGTCCAACGGAATCTCGGCGAAGCTCAATCCGCCGTCCGTATAGAAGATGGGGTCGTAACCGAAACCTTCCGCGCCCCTCGCTTCCGTCCCGATGTATCCGCGGCTCCGTCCGAGGACGATTATCCTCCTTCCACCGATGCAACACCCGATACAGCAACGGAACTCGGCTCCGCGGTCTTCGACGCCTTCCATGAGTTTCAGGATGCCTTGGTTGCCGATGGTCTTCTGCGCATACGCGGACCAGACGCCGGGGAACCCTTTGAGAGCGTCGATGAACAGACCTGAGTCGTCGATGATGAAATCCTCCACGCCTTTGGCGACTATCTCGTCCATGCCTTTGGAGACCACCTCCTCCAGGTCGGACGTCTGAACCTCGTCGTAAGGGAGCCTCAGATGCTCCATCTCGAGTCCCAAACCCTCGAAGGCCTTCCTGTATTCGGCTACCTTCCCTGGATTGGACGTTATCACTTTGACCTTCATGTGTACCTTCCCCTGTTGCGGATGTCCTCCACCTTCCTGCGGACCGCATCCGGATCCCTGACGTGACCATAGTACGAATCCATCATGGCGTCCAACAGGTCCGCCCTGCCCGCGTGCGCGGACGTAAACGAACGTTCGAGCAGACGCACGTCGACCCCTATGTCCTCGAGTTCGGCCTTGGAACCCATCGAGAAATCGATCAGACAGACCTGTCCCGACCTCCATATCATGTTGGAAGTAGTGAGGTCCCCGTGGCACAGTCCGGCCGAATGCAGGCGTGCAACCGTCTCACCGACCTTGCGGCATACCTCCAAAGCCTCGTCTGAACCGGAATCGATCACTTCCTTGACCGTCGGACCCTCCACGAACTCGAGGACCATCCTGGCCGATACGGGATCGACATCGTATATGCAAGGGGTCCTGACCCCGGCCCTGCGGGCCTCGCGGATCAGACGGGCCTCCCCGCGGGTGCGGACCGACTGGATGTGTGAATCCAACTGAGGTATGCGGTACCGCTTCGGAACGCGGGTCTTCACGATCGCTTCGCGTCCCATGAAGACAGTACGTTCCACAACGGCCTCAGCACCTTCTGCGATACGGCTACCGTCAGTCATAAAACTACATTTATATCGGAATATAGATATGATTGCACGGGGATAGTACATGAAGTACACTATAAACGGAAGTAACCTTCAATTTGTGAACATCCAGATGGACTCGGGAGAGGTCATCAACTCCAGGTCGGGTGCGATGGTGTTCATGAGCGGGAACGTCAGCATGGACACGAAGATGGAGGGCGGATTCATGTCCGGACTCAAGCGTTCCGTGTCCGGGGCGTCCATGTTCCTTGTGAAATACCGCAGCACCGGCGGGAACGGTGTCGTGGCCCTTGCGGGCAACGCCCCTGGAAAAATCCTCGACGTAGATCTGAGCAAAGGAAGCTGGATCTGCCAGAGTTCCAGTTACCTCGGCGGCGAAGAGTCCGTGAAGGTGGACCTCGCGTTCCAGAAGAAACTCGGTGCGGGACTCTTCGGCGGGGAGGGATTCATCCTCCAGAAGCTGTCCGGTTCCGGTTACGGGTTCATCCATGCCTGCGGTGACCTGAACATAATCGACCTCAAACCGGGCGAGACGTACAAGGTCTCGACTTCCAATGCGGTGGCCTGGGAGGAGAGCGTCAAATACGACATCGCGTCCGCCGGAAGCGTAAAGACCTCGATATTCGGTGGCGAGGGCTTCTTCGTGACGACTCTCACCGGACCCGGCAAGATCGTCATACAGTCGCTGACGCTCGACGACCTCGCGATGGCCATCTATCCGTTCCTCCCCTCTACCGGAAACTGAGGTGCTGCCATGGCCGAGAAAGAGAGCGGAGCGAAGACGGCGCTCGGGATAGGGCTCATCGCGATAGCGGTGATCGCCATCCTGGCGGTCGTCGTATGGGTGATACTGCAACCAGGAGTCCTGGAATCGATCGCTACAATTGCCGTGCTAGCGGTGATCGTTCTCCTTGCGATAGGTGTCATCATATTCGTGGTCACGACCATCCTGGCCGTCCCGTATTACATTATAAAGAAACAGGACCCCCAGAGCGGCAACTACGAGATCGACGACATCCAATCCGTCAACGGTTCGGCATCCGACGACGGAAGGGACAAGAAATGAAACACTGGCCGGCATAGCCGGCCCCAACCCCTTTTAAACGATAGCGCTCTACCCCCCGTGTGGACAGGATTCCTTTCGGATGCGACAAACTGGACCGCATCCTGGGCGGAGGCATCGAACAGGGCAGCGTGACCCTGTTCTACGGAGAGGCGGGCACTGGTAAGACCAACGTCTGCCTCCAGATAGCCCGCAACGTGGCGATTTCCGGGAAAAGGGTCGCGTATATCGACACCGAAGGCCTGTCGTACGAACGTCTCGGTCAGGTGTTCAAGGACCATGACGACGCCATCCGCAACCTTCTGATATTCCAGGTCCACAGTTTCGAGGAACAATCGGACCGCATCGACAAGATAGCGAAACTGGCGGCTTCGGGAGCCATCAGCTTAGTGGTAATCGATTCCCTCACCATGTTCTACCGTCTGAAATACGACGACCCCCGTTGCCGCAACGATTTCATCAGGCAGACCGAGGTCCTCCTCAACACCGCCCGCCAGCACGATATAGGCATATTAGTGACGTCACAGGTCTACGCCAACATCGGAACCGGTAGCGTCGAATTCCTCGGAGGGCACCCGTTGCATCACAACGCTAAGACCATAGTGCGTCTGGAGAAAAAGGACGAGACGGGTCGTCGCAAAGCGGTGATAATGAAACACAGGAGCATCCCCGAGGGACGCTCGTCGTTGTACAGGATAACCGAAACGGGTATAGAAGATGCCTGAGGCGGGCCGTCGGCCCGCCAGAGGCGTCAGACCTCACGGTCGATGGCGAAATCCGCCAGGGCGATCATGAAGTCCTTGTATTCAGAATCCGCGAGGACGCCGAGACGGGATTTGGCCGATTCGACTTTGTCCCTTGCGAGTGAGAGCGCGTAATCGATGGAACCGTTCCTGCGGAGGACCTCCGTGGCCGCGGCGCATTCCTCGTCGGTCGCATCGAGGTTTCCGAGGACGGACTTCAGCTTGGCCATGTCCTTCTCGTCGGTGATCGTGCGCATCGCATGGGTGATGAGACAGGTGCACTTCCCCTTGCGGAGGTCGTTGCCTGCGGACTTGCCAGTCTTCTTCGGGTCACCAGCCACACCGAGGTAATCGTCGAACATCTGGAAGCCCAGTCCCAGGTCCAAAGCATAGGCGTGGATCGCCTCCACGGTCTTCTTGTCGGCACCTCCGACGATCGCTCCGCCTGCGGCGGCCGCGGCGAACAGGACGCTGGTCTTCAGTTTGATGGTCTCGATGTAGACCTCCTCTGGAACGAGCTTCCCCTCGTTGTTGACGTCCATCTGCTGTCCGCGGGCAAGGTCCCAGACGGACAGCGTGACGTACTGCATGACCTCCTTCAGCTTTTCTCCGGAAATGTCCATGTCAGCCATGATCTGGAAGGCCTTGGCGAAGAGGGCGTCTCCGGCGAGGACGGCCGTGGGCATCCCGTATCCGACGTGGATCGTGGTCATTCCCCTGCGGACCTCGTCTCCGTCCATGAGGTCGTCGTGGATCAACGTGAAATTGTGGATGTATTCGATGGCGACGGCCAAGGGCATCGCATCCTCGGTACGGCCACCGACCGCACCGCACGCCGCCAGGACCATGGCGGGGCGCATCCTTTTGCCTCCCGCGTAGGGGTACTGCCTGGAAGACTCGATCAGATTCTTTGGTTCCTCGTCGGCGATGTAGCTCCTGATGGGGCCGTCCAGCTCGGAGGACAGTTTCTTCAGATATTCTTTGGCATTCATAACGAATCCATCCATTGTCTCGTCTCCCCGAGGATAACCTTCGGCGCCTTGGAGAGCTCTTTCAGGTTGGAGCAACCGGTCAGCAGCATCGCCGCCTTCAGCTCCTCCTTTATGATAGTCAGTTTTTCCACGACGGCAGCGGTGGAGTCCATGGCTTCGCGCAGGACCGCGTTGGCCAGTCCGGCCGCGGTGGCGCCGAGCATTATCGAGGAAGCCACGTGTATCCCGTTCAGGACCCCTCCTGACGCTATCACCGGAAGGCCGCAGTCCTTCACCTGGCTCACCGCGACCGGAGACGGTATCCCCCAATCGAAGAAAGTGGCACCGAGGGCGGCATGGATCTTATCACTGGCCACCATGGCACGGTATTGCTCCACAGCTGCGAAACTTGTCCCGCCCATGCCTGCGACGTCTATCCCGCGTATCCCCAATCCTGAAATCCTGCGGGCGACGTCGGCCGATACGCCTCCTCCCGTCTCCTTGACCATGATCGGGAACTCCTTGGCGAGGTCCGCGATCGCCTCGGTACACCCGCGCGCGTTGACGTCACCCTCGGGCTGTACGACCTCCTGGAGGAAGTTGAGGTGGACCGCCATGATGTCCGCGTCCACCAGATCCATGGCCGATTGGACGTCGTGGTGCGTGAACGGGGCGTGGCCGTTCTGCGGTACGAGCTGCGGTGCACCTATGTTCCCTATCACCAGAGGGACGTCGTAGTCCTTCACGACGTAGAAGCTCTCCGGGAAATATCCGGTGATCCCCGCACGTTCGCTTCCGACACCCATCGCCACACCCATCTCGGCACAGGCCTTGGCTATATTGGCGTTTATCTTGGTCGCTCCCGGGAACCCTCCCGTGATGGCCGTGACCACCAGGGGCATCTCGAGCCTCTTGCCGAACAGCGTGCACGACATGTCTATCTCGTCGGCATCGATTTCGGGCAGTGCGTTGTGCACTGGTCTGATGTCGTCCCAGTAACAGTGTCCGGGGGTGATGTCCTCCCTGGCGCAGATGTTTATGTGGTCCGCTTTGCGGTTCTGTATCGTCATGTCAGGCCCTCGCTCTAGTACAAACGGTTTCCTCCCCCATCAAGACCGATTTGAGGCGTCCGGGGACCTTTCCGTTGACCATGACGCATTCGCTTCCTTCCGAACACATGGCCAACATCGATTCCATCTTCCCGATGACCCCACCCGTGACGTCGTCGACGTCGGAATCGGCCGAGATCTTCTTCAGAACCTCGGGGGTGACCTCTGGAATAAGCTCCGCCCCGGGATCGTCCTTCGGATTCGCGGTGTACAGACCGTCCACGTCGCTGACGAACACCGAGAGCTTCGGCTTGAACATCTTCGCGAGGACTTCCATGAGCTGATCCCCGGAACATATGCCGAAGGTCCTCTTGCGGTCCATGACGACGTCGCCGAAGGTGACCGGCATCACACCTATGTTGTACAGCCGTTTCACGGCCTCGGCCTCGCCGACGTCGAGTTTCCCATCATCCATCACGAAGCAGGATCCGGGAGGCACGCCAACCGCCGGAAGCCCCACGTCCATGAGGGCGCGGACGATGCGCGAGTTGAGTTCGCGAACGTCGTACTGGACCTGCGCGACCGCGGGAACCTGTCCGAAATCGACCAGACCGGAGTTGAGGGCGTAACGTTTCGCCAAGATGTGACCGAAGGACCCGGCCCCGTGGACCACGACGGTCCCCTGGTCGGACTCGGCGATCTCCCTGCAGAGCCTGGCGACGGTCTCCGCATCGAAGGAGCGGTACGCGTACTTGTCGGTTATGACGCTACCGCCAAGCTTTATGAGAATCATCGAATGCCCGTATCCTTATTATTATTTTAAAATGAAGGATGGGTCTGTCCGTCCATAGCCGTACGACCGGCACACTCGGCCCTTCGGAGACGGTTCACATACGCCACAGGTCCGGTTCCCGACGTTTCGGAGGGTATCTACCACGTGTGTCGGCGAGTCCCACCGGTTGTCGTAATCCGTTTACGTTTCTATTTCTTTTTAAATAGGTTGGACATGTAATCCAATATCGGTGACATATTGGACAAGAAAATCATGTTCGCGATCATCGCAGTGGTCATCGTGGCAATCGCCGCGGTGGCCGTCTTCATGGTACTGAACAAGTCCGAATCCGAGGACCACAGCAGTGTCTCCTTCGACGACACCCGCCTCAGGATCTACGGCAACGCAAACGGTGACGACGTCATCGACAAGACGGACGTCAGCATCGTGAAATGGATCGTTTCGAGCAACACCGACAACGATTCCACCAACGACGTGAACTGGAAGACGACCTACCCCCTCGCCGATGCCAACTACGACGGCAAGGT
>JAFVET010000186.1 GCA_017475875.1 Candidatus Methanomethylophilaceae archaeon | reverse complement strand
GGATATTCTGGCTGGACCTGCTGCTCGCCATCTCCAACGCACTCCCCGCCTACCCGTTCGACGGGGGCTTCATCTTCCGCGGCGGGGTGGACTGGTTCCTGGAGAAGTTCATGAGGAGGAAGTCCGAGGACCGCGAGAAGCTATCAGACTCCATCGCGTCGGCGGTGTCCACGCTCAGCCTGGTGATGTTCGCCATGGTCATCATCGCGTTCGTGATCTGACCCCGACCCAGTTATTATATTGTGGCTGTGGAATCACCATCCCGTCAGGAGGTGCGCCATGTACGAGATCTATGCCATGAGGGACGGCCGCCCAATCAAGACGGACAAGATCGGGCCAGACGTTTGGATCAACATGATCGACCCGTCTGCCGAGGAGATAGACGTGGTGCAGAAGGCCCTCGGAATAGACCGCGAGGCGCTAACCGCCGCTCTGGACGACGAGGAGGGTTCGAGGACCGAGGTCAACTCCAACTACACCCTCATCCTTCTGGACGCGCCTACCCGCGAATGGAGGAGCGGACGCGAGGAGTTCGCCACATATCCCATATCGATAACCGTGACCGAGACGGCTATCGTCACCGTCTCGCTGGTGGAGCTGTTCGCGATATCCACCATCACCGCGGGGAAGAACAAACAGATCAACACGGTGAACGTTGAGAACCGTACGCGCTTCGCCCTGCAGATCCTGTTCAGGATCGCCGTCAACTATCAGGCGGACCTGAAGTACATCGAGGTGAAACGCCTGGCGATCGAGGAGTCGATACGCAAGGTGACACGCAGGGACGACCTCTTCGAACTCCACGAGCTCGAATCCAACCTGGTTTACTTCAAGACGTCTCTGAGCGTGAACACGTCCATCATCGAGAGGATGAGCAGGCAGTCGCGCTTCGTCTCCTCGCAGGAGGACAGGGACCTCATGGACGACGTCATCGTCGAGACCAATCAGGCCCTGGAGATGACGAACACCTACAGTCAGATAATCAAAGGTACGCGCCAACTGGTGGAGGCGGACCTGAACAACTCCCTTGCGAGCGTCATGAGATACCTGACCTCGATAACCCTGATCATCTCGATACCGACAATGATCGCGAGTTTCTACGGAATGAACGTGAGGCTCCCCATGGACGGTTTCGAATACTCCTGGGCGGTGCTCCTCGTGCTCATGATCGCGTTGTCCGTCGTGTCTATATGGCACCTCCGCAAACGCGGATTATGGAGATGACCCGATGCTCCTGGACGATATGGTTGACGAACTGCGTTCGTTTCCTGGAATCAAGAGAAAGAACGACATCCAACGCGTGGTGGACTCGCTTCCCGTGGACGGTTTCCCCCGCGTCTTCGCATCCAGAGGTGAGGATGCCGCCGCGCTCGACGCCGGCGACCGCTTCATCCTCTTCGCGGCCGACGGGATCATGGAATCGCTGGTCCGTTCGGAACCCTACTACGCGGGGTACTTCTCGGTCCTGGTGAACGTCAACGATATCGCCGCCATGGGCGGAAGGGCGTTGGGCATGGTGGACGTGCTCTCGTCCACGGGGGAGGGACTGAGCTCGGAGATCCTCCGCGGGATAAGGGAGGGCATCAGGAAGTTCAACGTCCCCGTGGTCGGGGGCCACACCCATCCCGACTCCAACTACGACGCCATCGACATATCGATCGTCGGAGAGGTCCGCAAGGACGCGATACTCCTGAGCAGCACGGCCAGACCTGGCGACGACATCGTCTTCGCCATCGACCTGGAAGGGTTCTATCCCGAGAAGCTGCCTTACGCCTATGTGACGACGGTCGACCGCTCCGACGAGATGGTGCGCGACCAGATGGAGGCGGTGGCGGTCATCGGCGAAAGGCACCTCGCACACGCGTGCAAGGACATGAGCAACCCCGGACACGTAGGAACGTTGGGCATGATGCTGGAATCCTCCCGCGTCGGAGGGACCGTAGACATACGCAAAATACCCATCCCGGACGGCGTCGACCCCATACTCTGGGCCAAAAGCTATCAGGGATGCGGTTTCTGCCTGAGCGTGGACCCGTCCGATTCCGAAGAGGTCATCTCGATCTTCGAGAAGGTGGGATGTACCGGTGCGGTGGTCGGTAAAGTCGAGAACGGTCACGAACTGAGACTCACCGATGGCAATGGTGTGCGCGTGCTCTTCGACTTCACGTCCGACAAGATAACTGGACTGTGAACTTGTCGATCATCCAATTTTGATATTGATATCCACACCCTGGTCATCGGTTATAGTATTCCCTAGAGTCATATTTCGTCGTCTTGTTCTTTACTGGCATTATTTCTCAAACCATCAATAACGACAATACGATGTGGCAATTGGATAAACCAAATTTAACAAAACGCCTGGCACACGAAGGTCGACCCCCCATCCTACATCAAGTTTACCAATTCGCTTCTCAACCCTGCGATCCCGTAAACGTCAGTAGTTCGAGGTGAGGCTGCTCCCGTCAGGACCTGACCCGGTTTCCCCGATTGATGCAAGGCTTGCGACCCTCCGACCGCATCCTACACAAACGCCGACTCTATAGGACAAGATTTCATTGTTGCTAGTTGGGCTTGATGATTCAGAGGGACCTTCCCCCGCTGTCGCCCCCGCTATGACGATTTCAGGTATAGGGTACGCCAAGCACCCCGGCCAAGCCAGACAATAGGTGTATCGGATTCTAGATTTTAAGGTTTCTGAACGGGCACACCATGAACGGTTCGAAACACAAACAGAAGGCTACCGGATATCTGTCAAGTGGTGTTGACTCCAAAAAAACCCGATTTCAACCCT
Organism: Candidatus Methanomethylophilaceae archaeon; assembly: GCA_017475875.1. Lineage (GTDB taxonomy): Archaea > Thermoplasmatota > Thermoplasmata > Methanomassiliicoccales > Methanomethylophilaceae > Methanoprimaticola. The sequence goes on along the minus strand of JAFVET010000186.1, from coordinate 359 downwards.
TCTGACAAAGAATAGATATCTATTTATATACACTTCAAAGGGTCGGGAGCCACCCGTGTCACATCCATACTTGTGGCAAGCGAGTGGTGAATTGATGAGAAGTGCCGATTCCGAGCTGGGTGTCGCAGATTTCGAAGAGAAACACATGATCAGCCTCATGATCTATCAGGAGACTCACAGCCCGAGCAGGAAGATCGAACTTTACGACGCTGTCTCCACCAACCCCCGTATGCCTGACAAGCTGAACCACCTGGAGAGGATGGGGATGCTCACCCAGGACATCGACCCCGAGACACGCTCCACGTTCGTATCCATCACACCCCTCGGTTCCAAGGTCGCAAAAATGTTCTTAGACGTTG
>JAFVET010000185.1 GCA_017475875.1 Candidatus Methanomethylophilaceae archaeon | reverse complement strand
TGCATCGACGACGCGGTCCTCGATCAGATGATCGACACCTTCTACCTGGAATCAGACGTCAGCTACTATTTCGACGTCAAGGAGCTGCGCGTGGTCGTGCTGGCCGGCAAGGATGACGCACCAGAGGGATGGTCGTCCATCGAACCGAATGACCTCGAGACCAAGGAGGGGGACGGGATGCGCTATCTGTTCTTCTCCAACCTGAGGCGCGGCCTCTACGACATGGAGGCCGGCTACTACCGGAGGTTCGGTCCGTATTCCGACATCGAGGGACTCATCCCGTTGATAACGGATCCGCAGTCCCACAGGGACTTCAGGACGTGGCTGTTCCAGAACAACTACGAGACGGACTTCAAGCGCCTGAGCAGGATATACGCGAAGAACGTGTCCCTGGAATGGTGTTGGGACAACGACGTCCGTTACATCCCGTCCGACGGGGACCTGTCGTCGAGGGACGCCTTCTCCGGTCAGTCCGGGGAGGACAGGATCATCGACGAGTTCGAAGACAGGTTCAGGGATGTACTCGACTCGATGCCCTACTTGGCGCCGTGTCCCGAATGCGGCACCGTTTGCGAGACCGAATGCGACTACGGTTCACCCGTGTCGGTCGTGGGGTCGTTGACGTCCCATCCCAGGAGGTTCATGCGCCCCTCGTGCGGGTTCGAATCCGTCCTGCATATGAAGAACGACGGGTACAGGACGGGTTTCACCTTCGACAAGCATCTCCATCCCGTGAGGTTCGAATCGGAGGTGGCGGTGCTCGCCAGGAGTCTCCCGGAGAAGATAACATCCATCGACGACGCCGAAAGGGCCCTCGACATCTGCATCAGGGCGGAGGAGTACCTGTTGGAAAGGAACAGGACGGTTATGGGCGACGTCATCGGATACCTCGAGGGAACCGGACTGGGTGACAGGCGCGAACTCGACTGTTACATCGTGGCGTTATGGTTCAGATGGAACCTGGGAGGCGCCGATGACACCCTGGAGAAGATGGAACCGTACGCGGACCGTCTCGAGGGGGTGGCGGCGATGTGCTACCACGACGTCGCATGCGAAGGGTCCGAGACGGAGGAGGACTGCGTCCGGCACGGTAAGGCGGTGGCCGACCTGTTCTCACAGGCGGACGGCGCCCCGATCGACCTCCGCTTCAAGCTCTTGAGGGACGTGTTCGTCCCGCTGAGCACGTACGGTGAGGAGAAGGTCCTCAAGCCAGCGATAGGCGGGATGTTCGACGACCTCGTCAACGACGTCGACCGCGACACGGACGGGACGGTCATTAGGTATCTGTCGCAAATGCTCCACTTCCTGGATTTCATCAATTACCGCGAGGGGGACCTCAAGGCGATCGAGGATACGAATTCAACAGTCCTCGAGATGGTCGACGAGGACCTGGACGTCAGGTCCCTGCGCCAGATGGCATCTTATCTCACGGCGATAGCTCACCTGACCATGACCGATGACCGCGAGAAGGCGCTGGGAGAACTGCAGCGTTTCGTCGACGACGTGTTCCAGAAGCGCGAGTTCTCGTGGCTGTGCATCGGTCGCGTGATCCTGGCGAAGGCCGTCATTGGATTCTTCAGGGGCGGCGTCTCCGACGAAGACCTGGAGATGATAGTCAAGAATTCAGCCATCCTGGTACTCCAGTTCTTCAGGTCGTACCAGCATTCGGTCAAGGACCTGGTGGATGTAGTCATATCCTGTCTCGACGAAGAGCAGTTCAAGGTCCTTCTGGACAGGCTTTCCGACCACGGTGTGACCACGACGAAGCTCAGGGAGCACCATCCGCTGGTCGTCGAGGACCTGTGGCGGATCAACCTGGTTCACTTCGTATGAACTTCGGAAACGTCTGTGCTCAGTTTAGTTTGGGTTTGGAGATCCGGTGACACCCGTTGGTCATCGGATCTTCAAATTGATAACAATCCGGTAACGATTTCCGTTTACAAGAGACGTTTGGAGGTGCGGGGGTGTCCCCCGCACCTCATATCTTCTGTTCCAGGGCGAAGTCCCCTTTGGAGATCAGCCCCGCGCGGCGGAATATGCGGTCCACCACGAACACCACGGCCAACGCCAGGATGACGCACACCAGCACTACCTCGCCCATGGCCAGGGGGTCGTACTCCATGACCTTGAACGTGTCTATCAGCCCGACCAGTCCGGAGGTTCCCATACCTGCTCCGACCGAGTCGGACGCGAAGTCGAAGATGTACGCGAACGGCGAGAGTATGGCGGACGTGATGATCGTCGGCAGCCATATCACAGGCTTGCGGAGGATGTTCTTGAACTGCAGCATGCTCGTCCCGATTCCCACAGCAATTACCGATCCGAGCTTGTTGTCGTAGGCGGTCTGGAGCGCGAAGCCGAGCATCTGCACGCAGCAGCCTATCACCGCTGCACCGGCCGCCAGGGGCACGTTACCTATCTGGATCGCGACGCAGATCGCGACGGAACTGATCGGTGCGGTCAGCGCCATGCCCACCAGGACGCAGACTATGACGCACATCGGGAGCGGGGCGATGTCGAAGCTGGATTCGATTATCCAACCTATGAACAGTGTCACCTGATGCACCGCATCTCCGAGCAGGAAGCAGTAGACGAGCGCGGTCAGCAGTCCGAACAACGGTACGATGACCAGGTCCATCGACGTTTCCTTCAGCTTCGTCATCGCCAGGTAGACCAGGACGGTGCATATGTACGCCGACAACGGGTCCGACGCGGTGTAGAAGCTCCACGAACCGAAGCTGAACATCATCGTGCCCGCCATACCGGCGGCCATCAGGGTGACGGTCTTCACGCCGTCGGTCTTGAGCGACAGCGCCACCCCGAGACCGATTCCTGCTCCCATCAGCCCTTTGATCAACGTCGCGAAGTCGTTGACGGGCCCTAGTCCGGGGACATCGGACACCACGGACAGGATCGTACCTATGATCAACGTGCCGAAAAGACCTATGGCCATTCCGTTGGTCGTCTTAATGAGGAATTCCTTGACTTTTCCAAGAATCTCTTTTTGGTCCTCGTTCAAGGTCGACACCGACGGTTCATGCACGTTCCGATGATAAACGTTACTAAAAGGTCGATTCCCGTGAAAAAATCTCCCGGATCGGAACGGAAGGTTCAAATATTTTAATTGTATACAATTGAATTGTATCAAATAGAGGTTTCGGAAATGGAACAGAAAGAGCAGATCAGGAACGGGCTTCAGTTCATAGTGACCGGACTCTCCCAGCAGGCGGACGGCCATGACATCCAGTCGAGGGTCTTCGCCAGTCAGGGTTTCTCCAAACTCGCCGAGAAGTACGCCGAGCACGCGACCGAGGAACGCGGCTATGTGAACCAGATCGTCGACCGCATGATCGACCTCGGGTTCAAGGTCGAGAATTCCAACAAAGTTTGCACCCCCGTCATCGAGGATCCGGTCGAGTGGATAAAATACGACCTCGACGTCTCCGTGAAGGGACTCGCCGGCCTCAAGGAACTGGCCGAGGCGTGCAGGGACGACTACGCCACATACGACATATTGAGGGAATACTACAAGGACGAGGAGGAGGACATGTTCTGGGGAGAGGCCCAGCTCGAGCTCATCTCCAAGATCGGAGTCCAGACCTGGCTCGTCCAGCAGCTGTGAGGGATTGAGGTGAGTCTGTACGATTTCACCGTGAAGGCGCGCGACGGATCGGAGGTGCCACTTTCCGACTACAAGGGCAAGACCGTCCTGGTGGTGAACACCGCCACCGGGTGCGGGTTCACCCCCCAGTACGAGGAGCTCCAGGCGATCTACGAGGAGTTCAAGGACAAGGGACTCGAGATCCTGGACTTCCCGTGCAACCAGTTCAGGGAGCAGGCCCCCGGGACCGACGAGGAGATCCACGCCTTCTGCAAGGGTAGGTTCGGGATCACCTTCCCGCAGTTCGCCAAGATCGACGTCCTCGGCGAGAACGCCGATCCGCTGTTCAAGTGGCTCCCCGCGAACACCAAGTTCGAAGGGTTCGGACACTCCCCCAAGTCCCTGGCGCTCATAGCGGTGGTCAAGGGGATGGACAAGGACTACAAGAACAACGGCAACGTCAAGTGGAACTTCACCAAGTTCCTCATCGGCAAGGACGGAGAGATAATATCCCGTTTCGAGCCCACCGTCGACATGAAGACGGTCCGCAACGCGGTCGAGAAGGCCCTTTGAAATTCAAACGCGGAGGGGTGCCCCCTCCGCTATCCTTCCACACGTTTTCGCTCCGTCCGCTTTCACCATCGTTTTAAACCGCCGCCTCCATACCATCGTCTGAAGACAATCGAAGGTGTCCGGATGAGGCTTTTCAAGAAGAAGGGGAAGGATGACACTGAGGTCGAGGACGACGGGATCGTCGTCCTGAAGAAGACCGAGCCCAACATGTGCGGGGGCACGGACGCCTACCAGGACACCAAGGCGCCGAAGACCATAGTTTCCGATGACATGGTCTATTTCAGTCTGTTCTCCGCGCTCGGAAGGATGATGGGGCCCGACACGGAAGGGCCGCAAATCGACTCCTTCTACGCCTTCGCGGCGCCTGTGGACGCTGGCACGCTGATGTACCTGACGAAGAGTTATGTCCCCCGGAGGAGAGGGGACGTGGAGGAGTCCTGGGCGGTGGTCCAGGGGGATGTTCTTCCGGGGCTCGCGAAGCTGACTAGGGAACTCGACCTCGCCAAGAGCAACGGCTTCCATTCCGAGACGCACGGCCTTCCCGAGAACTTCGGGGGCAGGGCCGACATCAGGTACGGGAGCGGTGAGAAGATATGGTTCTCCAACAACCAGTCGCCGATAGTGTCGCCCAAGGTCGCGAACGCGGTGGTCTCGTATTTCGAGGACGCAATGGGCAAGGGGAAGGTGGAGCTTCCGGACGTTTCCCGTCTCAGTGAGATCGGGTTCTCGGAGAAGCGCAAGGACGACGGGTTCACGGAAGCGGTCCTGAGGTTCAACGCTGACGGTACCGGTACCAACAGCAAGAAGTCGCGCTATTCCGACCCGAAGGTGTACGAGAGCGAGAAGTCCGTGGATGCGGATACCGTGGAAGCGATCAAGAAGACCATCATCGACACGGCTCTGCTGGCGCAGGCCGGCGCCCCCCGCAGCGAATACGTCTCCAACAGGGAGAAGACGATGGAGTTCGTCTTCGACGACGGGCGGACCGTGAAAGTGGAGTACGGTACGGATCTTCCAGAAAGGTTGGGCAGGGGATTCTTCGAGATAGAGCTGGAGATGACCACGAAACACTGACGGGACAGGTTTCGTGCGTGTCCTTTGTCACGGGTTTTTCTTGCAGGGTTTGCAGGTGTTGCACCGTTACAGGGTGAAAACCACGTCGTGGAAACGGTG
>JAFVET010000184.1 GCA_017475875.1 Candidatus Methanomethylophilaceae archaeon | reverse complement strand
GAGGTCGCGTCGATACTCGAAGTGGCCGACGGGATCGGCATACCCAGCATCTCGGACATGCCCCACGATTACATCGAACAGGTCGCGGACGCGGTGAGGGAGCGCGGGGCGGTGCTCGCTCTGCACGTGAGCGAACGCGTCCGGGAGGACGTGGACTTCGCGCTGTCGCTAGACCCGGCGTTCCTGGTACACATGTGCCAAGCGGACGATTCCGACCTCACCAAATGCGCCGAGGCGGAGGTCCCGGTTGTCATGTGCCCTACCTCCAACGCGTACTTCGGGATGGAACCCCCGGTCGCGAGGGCGCTGGGACTAGGTGTGGACATAGCCGTCGGCACGGACAACGGGATGTTCGCCAAACCCGACACGGTCGCCGAGCTGGGTCGTCTGACCGACATATGCCAGTCGCAGGGAGGCGACGTCCAGTCGCTGCTTCCGGCGCTGGACGTTTTGAGAGCAAAGTTATTATATCGTCACAAACGGATTGAGAGAGCCGTCGACATGGCTGGAATCACGGTCATACCGGCCGCGAATCCATGGTCCATGGACATCCGTTCCGCCGAAGGGACGGGGGTTAGACTCGTAAAAAGGAGGAAATGAGCATGAGCTTTCAGAAGATATTAGTACCGACTGATGGAAGCAACAATACGATGGCGGCCATCAACAAGGCCATGGAACTGGCGAAGGCGGTGAACGGTTCGGTCACCGCGCTGTTCGTCGTGGACCAATCCATGTTGGTCAACATGCCGATGGACGCCGCCGTGAGGAACGTCTACGGGGCGCTCACGGAAGAGGGTCAGAAGGCTGTCGACGACGTGCTCAACATTGGTAAGGAAGCGGGTGTCGAAGTGACGCCGATGGTGAAGGACGGTACCCCGTTCCAGGTCATCATCGACGAATCCGCGAACTTCGACGTCGTGGTGATGGGTACCCTGGGCAGGACCGGAATGTCGAAGCTGGTCATGGGAAGCGTGGCCGACAGGGTCATCAGAGGGGCGAAGTGCCCGGTTATGGTAGTGAGAAGTACGGAGGCAAAGAGCTAAATGAACAAGACAGTGGCAGACATAATGACGCCGGCGCCCATCGTGGTCGAGGTCCCGGGCAGTCGCAACGACGCGATCAACATCATGGTCCGCAACGGACTCACCGGTCTCCCGGTGGTCCGCGCCAGCGACGGGAAGCTCGTGGGCGTCGTGTCCCGCAGGGACATATTCCGCAAGTTCGAGGAGGACCAGCTCTCCATGATAATGAAGAAGAACTGCATCACCCTCGACATCACGGACAGCGTGTCCAAGGCGGCGGAGATCTTCAGCACCAAGAGGATACACAGGCTCCCTGTCGTGGAGAACGGCAAGCTCGTCGGGATCGTCACCCCGACCGACCTGCTCCGTATCATCAAGGACATGAAGACGACCATGGTCGCGGACGAGGTCATCAACACCACCTGCGTCACGGCCTACGAGGACGAACCGATGAGCTACACGGTACCTGCCATGCGCATAAGCGACGTCCCGGCCCTCCCGGTCCTCAACGACCACGGGGAGCTCGTCGGGATCCTGACGGACCGTGACCTCTTCAGGGACCAGATGGACAACCCCGAGGTCCTCTCGATCCTCGGACTCGACAACATCGAGGACGCGGCCGGTTACGTCAACGTTCTGCCACTGTTCTACTCCGTGATAGACAAATACCGTCCCGACGACTCGAGGAAGGTCAAGGACTTCATGGTCCGCAACCCCACCTCGGTCTTCAAGAAGACCAACCTGGCGGAGGTCGCCAAGATAATGGTCAACAACGACTTCGGGCAGCTTCCTGTCCACGGGACCAAGGACGAGCTCGTGGGCATCATCTACGACGTGGACGTCGTTTCAGTTCTGGCGGGTAAGTCAAATGAGTGACAACGCCAATGATCTGATGTCCCTCTGCAAACGCAGGGGGTTCATATGGCCCTCCTTCGAGCTGTACGGCGGTGTGGCCGGGATGTACGACTACGGGCCGCTTGGATGCGCCCTCCGCAACAACATCGTCGACGTCTGGAGGTCCATATACAAGGGACGCGAGGGTTTCGTCGAGATCGATTCGGAGACCGTCGGCCCCAGGGAGATCTTCAAGGCCTCCGGCCACGTGGACGAGTTCGCAGATCTGATCACCTATTGCAAGGAATGCCAGGCGCCCTTCCGCGCCGACCACATGGTCAAGGAGTTCTACGACAACCCCGACGTCCTCACCCCCAAGCAGCTGGAGGAGGCCTTCGTGAAGCACAACATCCGCTGCCTCGAGTGCGGAGGCGAGCTCGGGCCTGTCGAGGAGTTCAACCTGATGTTCAAGACGACCATCGGTCCCGGTTCCGCGCGCGTGGGATACCTGAGGCCGGAGACCGCACAGGGTATATTCGTGAACTTCCCCAACCTCTACCGCTACAACCGCGAGAAGCTCCCGCTCGGTGTGATACAGACCGGAAGGAGCTACCGCAACGAGATCGCCCCCAGGCAGGGTATGATCCGTATGAGGGAGTTCAACCAGATGGAGGTCGAGCTGTTCGTCGACCCCGAGGACAAGGACTGGGCCAGGTTCCCCGACATCGCCGGGGAGTACATCGACCTCCTCCCAAACACCGGCGACGAGACCATCCGCATCACGGTCGGCGAAGCCGTCGAGAAGGGGATCATCGCCAACAAGGTCCTTGCTTATTTTGTATACACTACGAAACAGCTCCTCACCAGGCTGGGGATCGATCCCGCGAGGCTCAGGTTCAGGCAGCATCTGCAGGACGAGATGGCCCACTACGCGGCCGACTGCTGGGACGCCGAGGTCCTCCTCAGCTACGGGTGGACGGAGATCACCGGTATCGCGGACCGCGGATGCTGGGACCTTTCCAGACACGCCGAATTCTCCGGAACCGAGCTGAAGCACTTCAAGAGGTTCGACGAGCCCCGCGAGGTCACTGTTACGAAGATAAAGGCGAAGCACAAGCTGCTCGGGCCCGCCTTCAAGACGAAGGCCAAAGCCATCGCAGCCGCCATGGAATCGATGTCCCCCTCCGACGTGAAGGACGGACATCTGACGGTCGATATCGACGGTGAGAAGGTCGATGTCTCCGACGAGTTCTTCGAGGTCGCCGAAGTGACCGAGAAGGTTACCGGCGAGAGGGTCGTACCCCATGTGATCGAACCCTCCCACGGTCTCGACAGGATTTTCTATTCCGTATTGGAGCACGCGTTCTCCTACGACGCCGAGAAGGACTACACCGTCATGCACCTCGTCCCCGAGGTGGCACCCATCAAGGTGGGAGTATTCCCGCTCATGGAGAAGGACGGTCTCGACACCCTCGCCATGTCGATATACGAGAAGATCCACACCCACCGCGTCGAAGCCTATTACGACGGATCGGGCACCATCGGAAAGAGGTACGCCCGTATGGACGAAGTCGGAACCCCGTGGTGCATCACCGTCGATTACGATTCCCTCGAGGACGGTACCGTCACCATCCGTGACAGGGACACCACCGAGCAGAAGAGGATCAAGATCGACGATGCGGCTAGGATCGTCGGAGAGCTCCTCGAAGGTAAGGATTTCGCATCCATCTGAGTTCCCCGAAAACGTCTGGCGGGGCGGGGGCAGATGCCTCCGTCCCGTCTACTTATATTTAATACTTATCCGACTACGCGACCCGTTCGCGATGTTTCTCCACAGAATAGCCAGCATACCTTACAGACTCGATAGCGCTGGCCGTCCAGTCTGGATGCCCGAGGCAACCGTTTATAAAAGTGTTAGAGCGATATCACATATGAGGTAGTAATATGGGAGTAAAAGACCTTGAAAACCTGAAGAAGCTCTCAATGTTGAGGTCCCAGATCGATGGGATCCCGATGGACCGCGTGGTCACATCGAATTTCCCGACCGTGACCTCCGAAGACCGCATCAAGGACGTTCTCCTCGTGATGAAGAAGACCACGTACCAGGACGTCCCCGTGGTCGACAACGGCGAGTACGTCGGAATGATCGGATACACCACTATCCTCAGGAAAAAGAGCGTGACTCTCGATGCCAAGGTCAAGGGTATGATAAAGTCGGTCCCCGCCATCGCCGAAGGTTCGGACATAACCGTGGTGGCCGAGACCATAATAAGGAACAACTGCCGCGAGCTCCCCGTGCTTTCGGGCAAGAAGGTGGTCGGTGTGATCGAGAGGAACGCGGTCACAGACATCGTCCGCGACATCCCCGCCCTGAGGGAGATCAAGGTGTGGGAGGTCATGACCAACCCGGTCATATCCGTCAAGGTGAACGATCTGATGGATGAGGCCCTCGACATAATGATAAAGGAGGACATACGCACCCTCCCGGTGATCAACGACGCGAACAACGTCGTCGGAGTCGTCGGGATGAGGGAGATCATAGATAACAACTGGAAGAAGGAGAACAAGACCATCGGCGACATGGAGAAGAGCTCGCGTTCCCAGATAACCATCGAGTCCGTGGCGACCACATCGGCCAAGACCGTCAACTGGGACGACACCATAGCCGACGCGGTCGCGATGATGGTCGAGAACAAGTTCTCCACCCTCCCCGTGGTGGAGGACAAGCAGCTAGTCGGAGTGCTGACGGACTACGACATCCTGGAGCTGATATCCGCCTGCCGCGAGAGGGACATGATGTTCATCCAGATCAGCGGGCTCGAGGAGGACGACAAGGACTGCCGCGAGAGCATATACGCCGACGTGGAGAACATGGTGACCAAGATCTCCAAGATCTACAAGCCCGAGTCCCTGACCATGCACGTGTCGCGTTACAACGACAACGGAGGCAACTTCAAGTACAGCATCTCCGCGAGGCTGTTCATAAACGGAACGGTCGTGGCCGCTAAGGAGGTGGGCTGGGAGCTCACTAAGACCGCGTCCGACCTGATCAACAAGCTCGAGGACGCCGTCGTCAACATGAAGGACTCGAAGGTCACCTTCCGCAAGCGGAAGAAGTGAGGAAAACCGGCCCTGCGACCGCAGGGCCATTTCACAATTATTATGGACCGGCGGCTTCACCGTCCGGTCCTTTTAGAACGGGATTCACCAGGGCGGGTCCCTGCCCTCTGATATG